>JAQUNE010000017.1 GCA_028717765.1 Candidatus Omnitrophota bacterium
TCTTCCGATCTCAATCCTTTATGCCAAGGTGCCGATAGCACCCGACGCTAAAGGATGCGTCGGTGTATCACTTTCTGTGGTAGGCCAGGTGTCAGAATCGAAACATTTATTTTACTACGTCAGCCTTGATCATAAACTTCGTCACAGGGTTGTCAAGATTATCGGTATTTACATATATATGCTGTTCCACCGGGCCTGAATAACCCTTACTATTAAACTTAACTTCGATGGATGTACTTTTTCCAGAGGCAATGGTTTTTTCTTTAATTTTAGACGCGGTACAGCCACAAGATGTAGTCAGGTCTTTAACCTTTAAGACCTTCTTCGTTTCATTTTTTAAAGTAAACTCATGGACAACCACCTTACCTTGCTGCACTTTTCCAAAATCCCAGGTAAAGCCATCATCGGCTTTTTTTTGAACAATGACATTTTTTTCCGTTTGCGCGAAACAACCCACGAAAATAGGAAAAAATATTAAGATCAATAAAATAACTGCATTCTTTATTCTCGCCATCATGACCTCCAGATTAAAAATGCGCCTAAACTAAAAAATAACACTG
This sequence comes from Candidatus Omnitrophota bacterium, assembly GCA_028717765.1. The sequence goes on from JAQUNE010000017.1 coordinate 561, forward strand.
CCAATAATATTTTAATTAAAAGCATATTTTTTTTAAGAATTTTTGCGAATTGCTCTGAAGTCGTCCCGTATAAAGCAAAAATAAAAATTACTAAAAGTGGAAAAATAAACATCAGGTTATAGATTAAAAGATAGGTTAGTGCGCCTAACTTATAACTGGTTGTCTTTAAGATAAAAACTATTGTCGGCAAATATGTCTGTCCGGTGCAAACCGCTTCGAGAATCGAAACCAAAAACCCCGTAATTAAAGCACTAAGAAGCAATTTTCCTATCGGCCTTTCAACTATTTTTTCCTCGTTTTTTGTTCCGGTGCGATAATGCATGCCGATTACTTGCTGAATGCGTTTTTTTACTGACTGAGGCAGCTGTAAGAGCATTCCTGTTGCATCCCTTGACTTGCGAAATTTTAAAAAATCATACACTGATAAAACACCCAACACTATACTAAATATCCCAATAGAAAAATTGATCAATTTAACCAACACCAAGAACCCTTCAATGCGGTAAAGAAAACTAAATAAACCAAGACCGAGCAATAAATAAGTCAGAAAAACCATAAAAATAAAAGTTAGGCCTATAAATATTAACTCTCTTTTCCGGTAACCTTGGATGGCCAGGAATGAAATAAAGAAAACAATTACCGTAAAAGCACAGGGGTTAATTCCGTCAATTGCTCCTGCGCTAATAATTGCTAGCGGCACAAAACCTTTAAAATATTCAACCAAATTTACCTTTTGCTCAGGGCTAACAACAACAGGTGCCGATCTAAAATTATCTAAAATCAACCTTTCTAGCTTTTGCTCTGTTAAGCCCTCTGCGTTCAAGAATCTCCCATTCATGAAGAATACCGGTAAATTTAACTTAAGTTCAGGCATAAATTTCTGCTTAAGGCCTACCAATAACTTATAATTCTCTATATCAGAAATGTTATAATATTTCACCACAATGGAATCCGTAAACTTTTTTTCCACCACTGGTATAATTTCGCTCTTTGCCACAATACATTCATGACAAGTGGGCGAATAAAAAACCGCAAGCTCTGCTTTTTTCTCCTTGGCAAAAGCCAAAGAACAGAATAGCCCAAGTATTAGAATGCACATTATTTTGCTTCTCATGAGTAAAAAGTATATAGCACTAAATGCCTCTGGTCAATATCAAAGTGTATTTGACACCAATTACTTTTTATATTAAAATGTTTCTACAATGAAGCTGACACTACAGAACAGGATCACTAGCCTGATGATTGTTTCAAGTATACTTTTGGTCAGCGCCTTCACGTTCATTCAGGTCAATAACCAAGTTCAGAATATCATCCGCTACAACGCCTATCAGGCAAACCTCTCCACCGTATTAGTAAAAAATAACCTTCAGACAATGATCAAAGATGCCGCTAACGAGGATATTCCGGGTTTTTTAAACACATCCATCAAATCGCTCAATGAGGCAGGAATCATAAAATACTTGACTGTTTTTGATGCGGAAGGAAAAATTATTGCGTCTTCTGAAAAACAGAATTCAGACGTTGTTCCCTATAAGGACCTCAACAAGTTTGAAGATTTAAAAAGCTTCCTGACCCAAGATAAGTGGTATATTTCAAGTATAGACCGCTTTAAACATCAGCTTAATATTTATATCGCACTGACTAAAGACAACAAAGGAATACCCGCCTATGTCGGAAAAATATCTTTGCCATTAGCAAATATCGGAGAGGCTCTTTCCCAGGTATATCTACCTGTAAGTATCGCTATTCTTGTAGTTATCATTGCCAATATTATTTTGGGTTATTTTCTCTCTCGCACGGTGATCGGGCCGATTAAAATGCTTAACGAAGTCACCAAAATCATTGCTGCCGGTGACCTGGCGGTTAGGACAGATATCCGTACTAATGATGAAATCGAAGAATTAGGCTCTACTTTTAATTATATGACGGAAGAACTTGTGAAAATGAAAGAACGCGCGGAAAACGCTAACCCCTTAACAAAGCTCCCGGGCAATATTGTCATCCATGAGCAAATTGATAAACGGCTCCATGAAAATGTTAAATTCATGGTTATCTACTGCGACCTGGATAATTTTAAGGCCTTTAACGACAAATACGGCATAGCTAAAGGCGACGAGGCAATAAAACTTACCGCCGATGTATTCAGGGATTCAGTAAAACTTAAAGGTAACCCCGATGACTTTCTTGGCCATGAAGGTGGAGATGACTTTATCTTGCTTACCACTCCAGAAAAAGCTGACGATGTTGCAAATTACATTACTTCCGAGTTTGATAAACGGGTGCGCTCGCTTTATAACGAGGAGGATTTAAAAGCAGGTAAGATTATTGCCCATGCGCGTGACGGATCAATTAAAGAGTTCCCGATTATGACCATATCGCTTGCCGGAGTAACAAATGTACACCGGCCGATCGCTAGTTATGTTGAAGTAACCAATATCGCTGCCGAAGTAAAGAAAAAATCTAAAGCAATTCCTGGAAGCAGCTTTGTAATAGATAAAAGGAAGGATTAATTACTTGTAACTTGTATCGCCCGCAGCTTTTGTAATCTCTCTTTGACCCGGGGATAATGTGGGTTAATGCGTAAAGTGTTTTCGTAAGCCCGAATTGCGTTTTCATATAGGGCCTGGCTTTCATAGATAATACCTATATTATACTGCGCATCGGCGTATTCAGGATTTAACTGTGTAGCTTTATTTAAAGCCTCAAGTGCCTCCCCAAACCTATTTTCATACCAGAAACAATAGCCAAGATTATTATAAGCATAGGCGAAATTAGGTTTAAGCGCAACTGCCTTTTGAAACTCGCTAACGCCTTTAGCAAAATTTTCCTGCCTTGCATAGGCATAACCTAAATTATAATAAATCTCGGCAATTTTTGGATTAAGTGTAATGGCCCTACGGGATTGATCTACAGCCGAATCATACATTTCTAATTGCAGATAAATATACCCCAGATTAGCTGCGGCAACCCAATCACGCGAGTTAAGCGTAACCGCTTCTCGCGCCCGCTCTAGCGCCTTCTCTTTCTCCCCCAGCCCCCAAAAGGCCACTCCGATACCGGTATAAGACTGGGAATCTTTTTCATTAACCTTGATTGCATTCGAAAAAGAATCCTTCGCGGCATCGTAACGCTTTCTTGAAAGCAAATAATATCCGCGGCTGCGGTACTTTTTTGAAATAAAAGGCACGACCTTATTATCGATATATTTAATTAACGGCTGTTCTTTCCAGGTCTCGCCTATTTTATCGAAGGCCTTGACTGCCGCGTCAAAGTTATTTAAATCATATAAATAGGTGGCGCCAACTTTAAATTGCGCCAACTGTGCCACAGGAGAACCAGTATATTCACTAGAAAACTCTTCATTGGCCTTAATTGAATCTTCGACCTTACCCTCTTTATATAATATATCAGCGGCCTCATATTTACTTAAAACAGCTATCTCAGAATTAGGAAACTCGTTGATAATTTCATCGAAGGCCTTTTTTGCCATTTCAAAACTTCCCTTTTGTTTATAATCCCAGGCTTTAGTAAATTTAGTTTTTGCCGCCCTGTAGCTCTTTGGGTCCAACTCTATAATCTTCGTAGAGACCTCTTCTGCTTTCTTGTAATCCGAGAGCCTTTGGTAAACAACGTTTAACTGAGAATATAATTCCTGGAGTTCTTCGGACTTAGTGGTGGTATTAATTTTTTCTTTTAAATTCCGCTCTTCTTTCTTCAAATTATTAATAGATTCTTTCTGCTGAATAGGTAAAACTGCTTTAGTCACGGAATCCAAGGAGGCCATTAGTGGGCCCCTCTCCTGGCTTTTCTTTGCAATCACCCTTTTTAAGAAAAATTTTACATCCTCAACCTGGTTCAAGCTCTGGGGATTGGCAACGACATCATTGATATACTCAAGATCAGCTAAAGTTGCCATATCAAGTTTTCCTTTAGAGAGTTCTTTACGTAACGGATAACTCAATGCCTGTTCAACTTTTTTCACATCTTCTAATGTACGGGCATCAGAAACCTTATCCAAAGCAAGTTTCAAGTTAACAAGAGAATGGTCAACCAGGTAAACATTATAACCGAGAAAAAAGATTACCGCGGCAAGGATAATAACAAAAATCAGGTAGGTCTTTTTTAAAAATAAAAGGAACTTATTTTCCATGGCTTAAGATCTTAAGAATAGCTTGCTTTTTACGCAAATATAAGAAATCATAGCAGAATTTAAGATAATATTCAAGATGATTATGGTTGTTTGTTTAAATGAATAGCCTGATGAGCCGAATAATCCTACGATATGCACCATTGGGTGGACGGTAGTGGTATACTTTTCCACGAACATCAGGATATTGTTAGAAATAAAAAATGCATGGAAAATAATTGCCACAAAAAATGCAGATCTTTTTAACCTTGGCAGCCCTATGAAGAGATATAAAGAAATTACGACAAATAATACCCTAATCAGGTTGGCGGGAAAAGGTGGCAAAAGCAGGCCAAAAGAAAAAATTTGGCTGTAGAAAAAAAATGCTGAGCACATAAAAAATAATGCACTCAGCAAATAAACAGCCGCAAATACCCGAAAACCCCTGGTTTTCAACCTACTTTTTTCTGGAAGCAGCCGGTAAACTTTCCTGCACTGGGACTTCTTTCTCCAGCTTTGGCTGCCCTGCTTGCTCTTCTTGTCCAGCTTCTTGAGGCTCGCCTTCTTTCAACTCTTGCGTAGTTTCGCCAGAGTTTGCAGATTTAGCAGTTTCCTCTACTTTTTCTTCATCTCCGGGAGAAACTACCATCGGCTCGCTTAATTCAAGCGGGGCTTTTTCAATAGCCTTCTTTGTTTTTTCAGCTTTTGAATCCTTTTCAGCCTGCTTCTTTTCTTCAGGTGTTGAAGGCGAAGCGGCGGCGGCAAAACAAACCCCTGTTCCAAAAAGGACCATTATTAGTATAACCAATATATTTTGTAATAATTTATAGTTTTTCATTTCTTCCTCCTTACATAGTGATGTACACCGACCTTTCAGATAAGGTCGGGTGTCATATATAAAGTATACATCAAAAAGGCATCTATGTCAATAAAAGGGCATCTAGATAAATTTAAAAAGTAGCCTTCCCAAGATCTTTTGCACTCCTTGCAAGCGCACCAGCCTTAAAATAATATCCGAATGGCGGTCGAAATCCGCGAACTTTTCCAAGATTGTCCGGTTATTCTTCAATAATTTGAATACCTTTAAGAGGCTTTCGTCGTCTAACTCTTCGTAAAGATGTTTGATCTTCAATCCCACCTCAATATCATGGCCAAATTTTTCCCGCCAATATCTTTCATAAAGATTCAACCGGTTACTAATGATACAATCACAAAGTATTTCCGCGCAGCGCATGCCATAGTAAAGCCCGCCATGGGTAAGTGGTTTAATCTGGCAGGCAGCATCTCCAACCAAGGCAATATTATCTTTCTGGGTTAAACAATTCCCCAAAGGCAGAATCCCCCCGAATTTCTCTAGGATTTGGCCTTCAATTTTCGCTTCCTTAATAAACCTTAAGAGCTCGGAATGCGGATTTTGGCCTATCAGGCCAACCCGTGCGACCTCATCTGTCTCAGGTACCATCCAGGCAAAAAAAGGTTTTTTCATAAAGACCTGCACAAAGTGCTGCTTGGTAGCGTTTGTTTTAATTCTTGCCTGCGCCCCGTAATAATATTTTATATTTTGTTCATGATCAATAATTTTACGTACGCTGGAATTGGCTCCATCAGCGCCAATGATGACATCCGCGGTCAAATCTCCTTTTTCCGTCAAGACGATATATTTATTCTTAGTCTTCTCTAACCCAAGAAATCGGTTGTTATATATTACTTCGATATTCTGGCTTAAAAGGTAATCAAACATCCTGCGGTCCAGGACTATCGCAACCTTTTTCTTCTTTATGAGAAAGGAATCTCCGTTTAAATGAAACTGTGCGCCATCAATATTATTAACCACTGCATCATGCGGAAGGTTAAAACGCGTCTTACTAAAAAGGGATTCGCTTACAAGGCCCGTGCAATGTAATGGCTGGCCTGAAGAAGCATGCTCTTCAATGATGCTAATATTAGCAGTCTTGTCTTTTTGTTTTAAAAGGTGCCCCAGGTAACAACCGATAGGGCCTGCACCGATAATCAATATTTTCATCTTAGAAAAAAGATTCAGGTACTACGATGGTGTCCCCGGGTAATAAAATTATATCGTAGGTTTTGTAGCCTTTCATAATTGCGGATGCCTTGATGGGAAAAACACGTTTTTTTCCGTTTTCTTCACGTACAACCCTTGTGCCGTCAATCTCGGCAATTTTAGTGAATCCTCCGGCCAAGGCAATCGCTTCCAGCACGGTGAGCCCTCTCTTTAAAACAAAACTTCCCGGCTTATCGACCTGCCCTAACACAGAGATCCTTCCATATTCTTCAACGGAAACCACATCTCCGGGCAATAACTCTAGGTCCTGCGATTTATCGCCTTGCTCGGTTATTTTAGTAGTATCGATATCGTATATCTTTTCTTTGTCCCTTGATCTTCGGATTACTTTTACGACAGCAGGATTTCCAGTTTCTGTAAAGTCGCCTGCTAAAGCAATTGCCTCCATAACCGTAAGACTTCCTTTTAGCTCAAAAGAACCGGGTTTTTTTACCTGCCCTAAAACAGATATCTTACTGCCATATTCTTTTAAAAATACATGCACCTGAGGATTAACTAAATAATCTTCTGCTAATAAATCCGCAATATTTTTCTCTAATGACCGGACCGACAAGCCCCCGGCCTTAATGTTGCCTAAAAGAGGATAATTAACTGTTCCCACTTCAGAGACCCTTACCGTCTTATCAAGATCCGGCTCATTATAAACACTGATCTCTAAGACGTCATTCGGATGAATAATATAGTCAGCTTCACCGTTTTTTTCTTTGGCAGATACGAAAGAATAAAAAATAAGCATACCCACAGATAAAGCAAAAAATAATTTTATTTTCATAAGCTTAGAAGGTCCCTACCATTTTTATGGACATAATATGATCGACATAGGAATCTAGATGAATATTCGAATTGTTTTCTTTCCATTCGTATTTTAATAAGGCATAAAACCACCGCTGCAAATTATATTTTAACCCGCCACTAACACCATAAACATTATCCAGCCGCTTTTTTAGAGTAGCATCTATGGGCGCCGGATAATTATCATATTCATAGTAACTGTCAAGCTGAAGATGTAATTTCGAGTTAAAAGCGAAATCGTGTAAAAGGCCCAAATCTAATCTATTTATTTCATAATAGTTCTGATTAACATACTCTGATTGAGTTGCCGTCTTGTTTAACCTTAATAAAATTTGCGATCTTTCTTTAAGTTGATAAGTTAAATCAAGCCCCAAGACCGGTTTTTGCCAATTTCCCCCATTATTAAACTTCCGGAATTGATAGCCTCCCTTCATAAGACCGTGAATTTTAGAAGTAATATCACCATTTAAACCAAACCAAAACTGCTCATATGTATTGTCCTTGGAAGGCGACGGTTTCTTAGGATAACGCACGATTCCATGGTTGTATTCAAAAAGCACGCTAGTCTTAGGGGCCAATTTATAATACCCGGTAAGGGTCGGAACGGTCTCATTATAAGAATTAGACTGCTTTACATCTCTTCTATAGAAATAATCATAGCGCTTTACCGCCGGCTCGATTGAAAAAAGGTTTAATTCTCTACCTGCTTTTAAATAGAAAGTATTATATTGGTATCCGCTTATACCAGAGGTTCCGGCATATAAACTGCTATTATTTACGGTATCATATTTGAAGTCTTCGGTCAGTATAAAATAATTGCGGCCAAGCTTCTTATCCCAAAGAAAAGAGATAAAAGGATTCTGCGTATTATTCCACCACTTGTGATAATAGTAAGTAAATTTCCCGCCGGTATTGATTTGAAAATTATTATTTTCCTTAAAAGATTCAAATTTTATACCTGGGATATAGGTATTGATGATATCGCTTGACCTAGCGGCTGTTTGAAAAATATTGTCTTCGTATTTCGTTTCCACTTCTAGATAGGGGTGCCAATAACGCAGCAGTTCATCTAATCGGCTAGCTCTTTCCCCCTGATCAAAAGCGATTTCCTGGGCTTCTTTTCTTTGGGCTTCCTCAAAACTTGCTTGCATTGCTAAGGTTCTGCCCTTTTCAAATTGATCCAGCGCCAAAACAATTCTCTCCTTTTTCTCGGGAGCCAGTTTTTGGGTTTCGGAAAAAGCAAAATGTGGAATGGACATGATCAATAAAATAATTAAGATTGTTATTCTCTTCATCCACTTTGATTCCCTGATTTCCCTCCTATTTTTCTATTGATTTCGTTTTTTCGCTCTCAAGCTGTCTATTGACAAATTTAATTGCTTCGTCCATAAGCGTAGTTTTCTGCTCATCAATATCGATAAATTGCACACCCACCTCAAAATATTTTGGCTTAACCTTAGCTGCCCGGACTCTTACCACTTTTGCTAAAGTACGTAACGGTTCCCCTAAGGAAGGAAAGTTAATCTTTAAATCCAAAATACTACCTAATGCTATGGGGCCATTTGCTTTAAATAAAAGGCCGCTAGCACTAATATTAACCACGGAAGATAAAATATACGGCTCTTCTTTAGATCGATCAAAGAACCGATATTTTACCAGATGATACCCAACCAAACGCTCTTTTATCCTTCGCTCTTTTCCTTCCATTTTTCCAGTTTAATATTTACATAATTAGACGAGAATGTCAAGTAAAATCACTTTGCCTGGTTTTTTTATAACCGCTTACAACTAAAATCATTGCCGCACTAAAATTACTAAAAAAACTAAAGGGAATCTACGAAACCAACCAGACACCAGCTCTATTATTTTATGCAAAATTGTAAAAAATGCGAAAAATGGTTTAACTTAGCTGGCTCTCTATCCTGCGTTTTAAGGTACTCCCCAAAGCATTAAATTTATCGCTTCTAACCTCCCATCCTCCTTTAAAAGTAACTAAAAAAGAAAGTATGAGAAGATAAAGATCCAAAAATAAACTCTGATTTTTCATATACCAAATATCGTATCTAAATTTATCCTCGCGGTTAATATCCCGTGGCGCAAAAACTTGAGCCACTCCGGTCAATCCTGGTTTTATTTTTGACCTCTCGTTAAATCCGGGGATATCAAATACGCTTCTGGCAATTGCTTCATCAGCCTGTTTTTCTCGAGGGACTAATGCCCTTGGGCCGACAAAACTCATTTCACCCTTAATAATATTCCAAAGCTGAGGCAGCTCATCCATAGCCGTAGCCCTAAGAATTTCGCCAATTTTAGTAACTCTAATATCCTTCTCTTGCGCCTGGATAAAGCCTACTGCAGTTTCTCCTGTCTTAACCATAGAGCGAAATTTTATTCCTTTAAAAATTATACCATTTTTTCCTACCCTATCCTGAAAATAGAAAATTGGCCGCCCTTCATCTAGAAAAATAAGAAAAATAATAATAACCCATAATGGCGAACTTAAAATTAAACCAATCACAGAAAAAACATAATCAAAAATCCTTTTTATCCAGTTTTTCATCGCTGTCTCGGGAATATAATATTTGATAAATTGGCCTTTTTATCGGCCTAAGACAATTTTAAGCACAGTAGAAGATACGTCGGTTTCCAGGTATTCCGCTGGAGGCACCCAGGAGCGATTGGGCTGTGTAACTATTTTAACGGTCTCTAAAATATTCTTTGGGTCTGAGCCGGTCAGAATATTACTGCCGCAATCAATGGTTTCCGGCCGTTCAGTTACATCACGCAAGGTAGCATTTGCTACTTTTAAAATACAGCACTCTTCCTGAACCGTGCCGCTATCGCTAAGAACGCAGTATGCATTTTTTTCTAATTTAATGAATTCCAAGAACCCCATTGGTTTCATCAGACGCAGCCTTTTCGATTTTACCTTAAGATTGAATTTTGAGATTTTGTCCGCTGTGTGCGGATGAAGGCTAACTATTATATCCTTTTTGTATTCCTGGGCAACTAAGTTCAACCCACTTATTAACCTCTTCAGCCGAGCCTCTTCGTTGATGTTTTCGAAGCGGTGTAAAGTCACTAAAAAATAACCTTTCTCCTCAAGCTTAAGATCCTTCAATACTTTAGAAGATTCTATTTCTTTAGAATTGGCATTTATAACTTCTAAAATCGGATTTCCGGTTACAATTATTCGCTCCTGGCTTATGCCTTCGCGTAAAAGATTTTCCCTGCTCCGGAAAGTATACGGCATAAGTATGGTGCTACAGTGGTCGATAATACGGCGATTGATCTCTTCTGGTACGCGGTCATCATAACAACGGTTGCCCGCCTCCATATGATATACGGGTATGCCCATGCGTGCTGCTACAATCGACCCTAGCGCGCTATTAGTATCACCTAATATAAGCAGCTTATCAGGCCTTTCTTTTCTTAAAACCTTTGCCGTCTTAACCAATATCTGGCTTATCTGAGATGCAAAATCTTCTATCTTAATCCCTAAATGGATATCTGGCTTGCGTAATTTTAATTGCTTAAAAAAGATATCACTCAGGTTAGGATCACTGTTTTGCCCAGTATAAACCAAAACGTGTTTACAGGCCTTATCAAGTTTTTTTATAAGCAGGCTTAAACGGATAATTTCTGGCCTTGTTCCAAAAAGAGTCAAAATTTTCATAAACACATTCCTTTTGAAATACCATCTTTTAAATATGACACAAGCATCCTTCTGAGCTCCGGGCGGTTTATTGTTACTTTAGCTGATGTGTATTCACTACTTAATGCAGGTTTTTTTATAGTCGCTTTTAAAAGCTCCGGTAACATCGAACCGATAACATAATACCTGCCTCGCTCTATGGTACGGTAACGCTCTTCTTCAGATACCAACACCTCATGTATTTTTTCACCCGGGCGTATTCCGGTGTAGTTAATTTTTATTTTTTTCTTATTCATCAGTGCTTCTGCTACATCAGTTATCCTTGCTGACGGGACCTGCGGCACATAAATTTCTCCGGGTGATGCATAGCGGATCGCATCAAATATCGTCTTAGCCGCCTGGTCTGTTGTAAGCAGAAAACGCGTCATTTCCTTTACTGTAATTGTAATCGGTCCGCCGCGGGCAATCTGGTCTAAAAATAAAGGCACTACTGACCCGCGCGAGGCAAGTACATTGCCGTAACGCACGCAGATAAATCGCGTCTTTGGACAATCTACATTAGCTTCTATAAAAATTCTTTCCATAAGCGCCTTGGTCATTCCCATCACATTGATCGCTTTACATGCTTTATCCGTAGAAACACCTACCACGGTCTCCACACCCTTATTACTTTCGTGTATTGCGCGAACAATATTTTGCGCACCGATCACATTAGTTAATACTGCCTGATAAGGAAAATACTCGCATGAAGGAACCTGCTTTAATGCTGCCGTGTGTATAATCACGTCAGCTTCAGAGACCGCCTCAGACACAGAAGCAAAATCGCGAATATCTCCTATACGAAATGTAAGCAGCCTTTTGAAGTTGTTATATATAACCTCATCTGTAGAGGTAGGGCGTTTAAGGTATAAAACCCGCATATAATGTTGTTTTGCCTCATCGCGTGAAAAGACTATAATCTTCGAGGGCTTACCCATTTCACAACCAAGCAAATGGCGCACTACGACCTGCCCAAGCGAGCCTGTTCCTCCGGTTACAAGGATCCTTTTATTTTCTAATGGTTTTTTGTTCGACATCAAACGCTCCTTTCATTATATGAAGTTTTATCCAATTTTAATTCCTCGATCATTTCATCCCAACTAGGGATTTTATATCCTGTAGCTTTTATAAAACGTAAGGCACTCAAACTAAGATCCTTTGATTCGCCATCAAAGGGTTCTATCTCAATATTTAATTTCATGGCATCTCTAATTTTAACCAACAAATCATATTTAGTAATCGGCTGACTTGCGATTTGATAAACTCCCCATAGGCTAGGAAAATCAGAGATTAAATCTCTAATAATCTTTGCTAAAGCCTGTGTAGTCAGGCCTGTATATATCACCCGTGTAAACCCGCCTATTTTTTTCCCCTCTTGGCTAAGAAACCATTCTAACAAAGAAACTTTTTTGGCAAAATCCCTGCCGATCAATGAGGTACGCACAGTAAAACACCCCGGGCGATTAACTTCGCCTAAGAACTTTGTCCGGCCGTAAAGATCAGGCGCGTCGGCAAAATCTTCTTCACTATAATTTCCTTTCTTGCCGCTAAAAACACAATCCGTGCTCATATGAAACATGCGTATTTTTTTCGCCGAGCATAATTCTGCCAGTTGATGAGGGAAAAGCGAGTTTACCGTTATACTGATCAAGGGGTTTTCCGCTTCCTTAACCTGCTTTATAATTCCAATACAATTTATCACTACCTCTGGCCTTGCCTTTTTAAAAACCTGTATCACTGTTTTAAAATCCATCGCATCTATGCCGGTAAATACCCTATTGCGCCTTATCCCCTTAAAAATAGGATATTGCTGCCAGAGGCCCTTGTGTTCCCGAAAACCAGCCTGCGTATCAAAACGTTCGCTCAGCACCTGAAACACCTTGTGCCCCAGCATTCCGTCAGCGCCTAAAACTAAAACTTTCATACCACCCTCTCATTTTAAATTATTTCTCTTGCCCAGTTAAAATATTTTACAAGCCCTTCTTCCAAATTAACCTCTGGCCGATAGCCGAACGCCTTATGCGCTTTTGAAATATCTGCCAAACTGTGCCGCACATCGGCCTTCCTTGGTGCGCCGTGCTTTACCCTTGGCTTCATACCGCTTGCCTTGCTCATTAATTCAACCAATCTATTAATAGTAATTCGCTTGCCGCTAGCAATATTAAAAGCGCCCCATACGCCCTTTGTCATAGCTGCCTGATAATTCGCCTTTGCCACATCTTGCACATTTACAAAATCCCGCGTCTGCTCTCCGTCGCCGAAAATAATAAGCGCCCTTTTATGTAGCATGCGATGGGCAAAGATAGGTATTACATTTCCATACGCGTCATACCTTTGGTTTATACCATATACGTTGAAATAACGCAAGCAGACACATTCCATTGAATATAATTTTGCGTAGACAAGGCAAAGCTTTTCAGCAGCGAGCTTGCTGGCGCCATACGGAGAATCAGGTTCAACAGGATGATTTTCTTTTACCGGCAAAAGCTTTAATTCCCCAAATATGCCTGCCGATGACGAATATACTACTTTGTAAACCCTATTCTTTCGTGCCGCTTCCAATATATTTAAAGTCCCTAAAACATTAACCTCTGAATCCTCTATTGGATGCTCAATAGAACGGACATTGCCCACAGATGCCGCAAGATGAAAAATTACATCCACACCTTTTACAACCCGAGAAACTTTATTCTTATCGCGTACATCGCCTTTTAAAAAAACAACGTTGGGAAAAGGCTTAAGATTGCACTTGTATCCCGAAGAAAGATTGTCCAAAACAACTACCTTGTGCCCCTGATCAACTAAAAGCTTAACAATGTTAGAACCTATAAATCCAGCGCCTCCGGTAACTAAAGCTTTCATATTTTTTTACCTTTCATTTTTCTTTGCACGATCTCTTTAAATAAAGACTCGTAGCGTTCCATGAGTAATGTTTTTTTGTAGTTCCTTAAAAAAAATTCCCTGCCTGAATGTCCCATGGCCTTAAGCTGTTCTGCCGGCATTGCAGAAAGCTTACGCACGCTATCAGCTAATCCTTTATGATCTTGGCCAAGACAGGTTAAACCCGCATTTGCAGAATGTATAATCTCGGCGGCATCGCCTTCAACACAACCAAGAATTGGCTTAGCGCATGCCAGATATGACATTATTTTAGATGGGATGGTGATCGCAAAAAGTGGGTCGCGTTTTAAATGTACCAGCAGCACATCTGATAATGCATAAAAATAGGGCATTTTTTCTGCTGGCTGGCGGTCAATAAAAATGACATTAGCTATTTTTCTTTCTGCTGCTAAATTACGTATGCGCGGCGCATCAATACCACCACCAATAAATACAAACTGCACCCTTGGTAAATCGCGTAATAATTCCGCCGCATCTAATACATTATCTAATGCCTGAGCCAATCCTATATTACCGGAAAAAATCACATTAAAATGGTCATTTAATCCATATTTTGCTGCCAATGCATTATCTACCGGTACAGGACGGTATAATTCTTCGTCTACCCAATTATAAATAACGTGGATCTTTTCTTCTGGAATGCCTTTTGCAATCAGGTTACGTTTAAAACCATCTGAAATCACTACAATAGCCGCTGCTTGAGAATATATAAAAGAATTTAAAGCGTTGATTGCTTTCACGAGCCATTTAGGCGGTTTCATCCCCGTAGCAATTATACTTTCCGGCCACAAATCTTGTATTTCATATACAAATGGCGTCCTATGTATAAGTTTAATCCAGCAGAGAGGCAACGCTGCGCTGAGCGGAGGAGAAAAAACCCAGCCGACATCAGCCTTCTCGCATAATAATGGGCTTAATAATGCAGCTGAGGCTGCAAAACTTAAGCTATTCAATGAGCGCCTGAATAAAGAACGATCGTGGCTTGGATAGAGTGTGACTCTTAAGATATTTATGCTATCTCGATTTTCCCATA
>JAQUNE010000018.1 GCA_028717765.1 Candidatus Omnitrophota bacterium
GAGGATAATTCTCTTAAATTGTTTTTTTGTTTCTAAACTGTTCAACAAAACAAAGAAAACCGCTATAAAACTCAATAACTCGATTAATTTCGATATGGTCAGGTCCTTACATACAGTAAGGCAATAATGGACTTTAGAGATTGCCTCATTTGGGACAAAATTCGTAAAAATATACAGGTGCCTAGAGGATAAAAATCCTAGAAGTGCTTTTGGTTGGGGTATTAACTGAAAGATAGCTAAGAGGATAAAAAAACCAATGGGGAGCCAGAAGAAGCGTTTGCCAATTTGTAATTCTTGAGTGACTAAAAACTTAACTAGCCAGGTAAAAAGGATCAAGAAACTTACTGATTCTAAAATTGTTAAAGGCAAAATTTCCACGCTTCCAAAAGCCAGCGGGCTGAAAATCAACATAGAATAGATTAAACCTTCTATAACATAATCGCAAATTTTCCCTACGGACATAATCATGCACAAATTTAAGAATGCTTCGGATTTTGTTTATTGCCCTCTTCTCTATAATAATAATGGTAATAGTAGTAAGAATCATTTTTCTTAACCTCAACGTCGTTTAAAATTACTCCTAAAATATGCGCCTTAGCTTCAAGAAGGCGCTGTTTACCCCTTAAGATAGGATCTAAATTTATTTTTCCGGAACGAATTACTTCTACGACCCCGTCGGCAATATTTGCCAAAATCGCAGCATCCGCCACTGTTAAAATTGGAGGGGCATCTATGATTATCCGGTCAAATTTACTCTTCAATTCCGTGAATAGCAACTTTATTTTAGCTGAAGTCAATAATTCTGCTGGATTAGGCGGAGTTGGGCCGGCGGGAATCAGGGATAAATTCTGAATTGGTGTTTTTTTAATCACCTTTGCGTAGTCTACCGGGCTGGCTAAGTAAGTACTTAAGCCTTCTTTATTATCCAAATCAAACGATTTTGCAATCCTGTGTTTGCGCATATCAGCTTCTATAATGACGACCTGTTCATTCTTCTGTGCAAACACAATGCCTAAATTTATTGCATTTGTAGTCTTACCCTCTTCAGGGAAAGTACTTGTCATAAGAATTGTTTTTAACGGGCGGTCTTCTGGAGATGAAAAAATGATCGAGGTACGGATACTGCGGAATGCTTCGGCAATAGTAGATGCCTGCTGGGAATAACAGATTAAATCCGCATCTTTTATCATCCCCTTTTTTAAAGAAGGTACATAGCCTAAAAATGGCAATTTCACATAAAGCTCGATATCTTCTGCGGTTTTAATCGTCGAATCAAGATACTCTAGTAAAAATGCGATACCAAAACCGGTTAAGACGCCCAAAAAACAAGCTAAAATTATATTCTGCGCTTTCTTAGGCCGTATAGGCGCCTTTGGCACTTCCGCAGAATCAACGATGCGAATATTAGAAGTCTGTAATTCTTCGGAAACGCTGGTTTCTTTTGCACGCTTAAGCAAAGACTCATAAAGTTCCTTATTAGATTCCACTTCGCGCTTTAAAACATTATATTCCCCCATCTTTTCGCTTAAATCCAGCAAACGGTCAGTTTCGATTTTTATCTTTTCCCTCACTGATTTCAATTCAGAGCTAAGCGCAATCATTTTAGGGTGCTTTTCTTTATAGCGCTTAGATGATTCCTGTATCTCTGTCTCAACCTCAGCCTGCTGTTTTTTTAATGTTTCTAAAAGCCCCTGGCTCTCTTCCTGCATCGTGGGAACTACCACAATCTTGTTTGTCTGGATATACTGATTAAGCTTTTCTTCAGCAGTTTCTAATTTTTTCTTAATACCGACTAATTGCTCTTCGAGCCAACCGACAGCCTGCCTGGAAGCCGATGATTTATTTTCTAGATCCTGCTGAATATACAGCTTACCAAAGGTATTGGTGATCCTGGCCGCTTTTACCGGGTCCTCGCTCTCAAAACTAACATTGACCAGACGGCTCTCTCTGACCGGTTCTACAAAAAGTTTTCTCAAAAAAATAGACGTAATATCGCTGCCTTGCTGAAACTCGGGATCCTGCCCTAATTTAAGCTCGTCAACTACTTTTTTTGCGAGCGTACGGCTAACAAGAATTTTATATTGTGTCTGGTAATATTCTTTGTCCGTTACGCCTGCCTGATAAACTTCTTCGATTGTTACGACTTTAGGGGGGGCTTTTTCGATAAGGATACTGATTGTGGCCCGGTAAACCGGGGTCATGCGCAAGGTAAAAATCGTGATCAATCCAACAAGCACAAAAAAAACAGCAAAAATGACCCAGAATTTTTTTTGAACTATCTTAATATAATCTTGTAGCGTTACTTCGCGTACCTGTGGAGATGGCAGCATTCGCTAATTATCCTATTGGGTTTTTCTGTGCCGAAGAAATTATTTTTAAAATCTCTTTTTTGTCTCTGGCTCTCTTCAAAAGCTCAACCATATATTTGTCTTTTACCAGCCGGGAAATATCTGCTAGAATCTTCAAATGCTCCCCCACCTCTTTTTCGGGGGAAGCTAATACAAAGAACAAATATGTTTTCTCGCCGTCTAAAGCGCCAAAATCGATTCCCTCTTCTTTACGGGCAAAGGCCAGGATAAAACTGCCGATTGCATTTGTTTTTGCATGCGGTATAGCCACCCCGCTTCCTATACCCGTTGAGCCAAGTGCCTCTCTTTTCGTAAGCGCTGCTAAAAATACCTTTTTATTTTTAAGCTTTTTTGACTGGCCTATTAAATCAACTAATTCAACAAGGATATCTTTCTTATTCTTACCTTGTAAATTTAGATTTATGAATTTCTCTTTCAGGGCGCCGGATAATTTTATTACCTTAGTTTTGTCTACAGCCATCTATCTGCCTTTTGTGTTTACTTATTATACCACAAAAACTTACAATACAATATTTTTTTTAAAAGTTAATAAAAAAATAACCGGTTTGTGTTTTAATTTTTTAAAACAGGTAGGAAACCCCGCAGATGCCATAGCTGGTATTAATGCCAGAATTGGGCTTTTCTATACCGGCATTAGAAAGATGGCGGTAACGGTATTCTATAGTAAGTGCTAAATTTTTCTTAAAGAAATAGTGCATGCCTAACCCCGTATATTCATTAAAATTAAACTGTGAGCCCTGTTCTATAGTGTGCTGAGTAATATAAACTAAACCCACTCCCCCCTTAAAATAAGGTTGGAATTTCCACGTTTCCGGGACAAATCCGATTTTTATCAAGAAATTGTTGCCGATTTCCGCGTTATTGCCTGGGGCAGAAACATATGAAACAAAAGGTTCTATGACGCCCTGTATTAAACTTGGAGGATTGATATTAATTTTTTTGGTAAGGGGTTTAAGGTCAAAATCGAGGTCTACCAAGAAAGGAGTAATATGATAAGAGCCTTTTTGTTCTAATTTGGCTACACCAAAGCCGGTGAGGAATTCTATTCCAGTAAGAGAACGAGGTTTATCTCCTTCTGCTGCCCAACAGGTTCCGGCAAAAAGAACTAAGAGTAGAAAAAGAATAAAAATCCTTTTATAACTGCTCATTGCTGATTATTATATTGAAAAGATTTTTTTTGTCAAGATTTTTTAATGAGCGCATAACTTACGAACACAAAAGTGTGAGTAAGTTATATGCGCGAATTAATTAAAATATTTTTCTATGCTTTTTAGAAAATCCCTATCCCGCTGTGAAGAGGTACCTTCGCCTACTATATCTTCCAGATCAGTGTCTTCAAAATCATCCCTCTCCAAATTTTCCATCAAGACCAATTTATCCAAAATGTCCGCTCTATCCAGAAAACGCGAAATCTGAGTAAAGACCATGCCTGCCTCATCAAAGCCTCCCCGGGGAGAACGGTCCAAATGGGGCTTAAGAAAATAAAGTTCATCTTTTGCCCGGGTAATTGCCACATAAAATAACCGGCGTTCCTCTTCCAGCTCATCCTCATCTTCTAAAGATAAATAAGAAGGAATGTGTCCTTCTGCGACATAGATGATAAAAACCGCTTTCCATTCCAGCCCCTTTGCGGAATGAATCGTAGAAAGTATCAGCCGCTGGTCATCTTTATCACGTATCCCTGATTCAATAATATTTCTTTCCGGTGGCTCCAAAGCCATATCTGCTAAAAATTCCTCCAGCACATCGTATCTTGTCGCAATCCTCTCCAAGGAATCAAGATCATTTAGCCTTCTGTGAAAATCATCATATTTTTCCCGAAGCAAAGGCTGGTAATAATCCAAAAAGAAACGAATTAGTTGGGCGGGCGAATATTCCTCTGTTTCTGTTTTTTTAAATAGATTGAAGAAATTTTTTAGGTCCTCTGAACCAGAAATACGCTTATTTTCCTGCGGCAGATTTTTTTTCGCGAGAATGATTTCATTAATCAGGTATGCCGCGGTCTTTGGGCCGATACCGCGCATCAATAATAATACCCTATACCAGCTCACCTCGTCAGAAATATTCTGTTTGATACGTAAGAATGATAGTACATCTTTTATGTGCGCTGCCTCGACAAATTTCTGTCCCCCGTATTTAACAAAGGGGATATCCCTGCTGGTAAGCTCAACTTCCAGGTCATTTGAATGCCATGAAGAACGAAAAAGTACTGCTATATCGCTCAGCTCTACACCTTCTTCTCTTAATTCTAAGATCTTATCCGCGATATAGCGGGATTGCGCATGTTCATTAGGCGCATCGACAAAAACCGGCAGATTCTTGCTATTTTTTTTCGTAAAGAGCTTTTTTTCGAATTTTTCCCTTGCAGAACAAATAATTTCATTAGCCAAATTAAGTATTGGCTGGGTAGAGCGATAATTTTCTTCCAGGGTAATCACTCTTGCGTCTTTAAAGATCTTAGGAAAATCAATAATGTTTTTAAAATTTGCCCCGCGGAATGAATAAATGCTCTGCGAATCATCTCCTACTACCATGATATTACCGTGCACGGAAGATAAAAGGCAGGTAATGTGTGCCTGCAATTTATTAGTATCCTGGTATTCATCTACCATGATATATTTATACTTCTTCGACAAACTTAAACGGATCTCTTCGTGCTGGGTGAGTAATTCTTTCAAAAAAACCAGCAGGTCATCATAATCAAGCAAGGACTTTGCGCGCTTAAACTTAACATATTCTTGCTGGATTTTTTTGATTTCTTCTTCCCACTCAATAAACTGCGGATATTCATCATAGAGGACTATCCCTAACTCTTCTGACTTATTGATACTCTTAGAGATCACCTCGAGAATGGCCTTTTTCCTGGGGAAGCGTTTATCCATTTTATCAAATCCAAGTTTCGTACGCATCAGGTTAACCGTATCCTGCGCATCGCTTTCATCAAGGATGGAAAAATTATTCGAAATTCCTAAAACCCGGGCATATTTCCTCAAAATAGAATTTGCAAAAGAATGGAATGTCCCGCCGCTGACCCTGCGGCAACGCTCATCCAATAAAAGGGAAGCCCGGCGCAACATCTCTTCTGCTGCTTTACGGGTAAAAGTCAGTAAGAGAATTTCATCCGGAGCCACACCTTTTTCCACCAAATAAGCCACCCGAAAAACCAAAGTGCGGGTTTTTCCGCTACCAGCCCCGGCAATCACCAAAAATGCCCCTTGCGTGGATTTCACTGCCTCTAATTGAGCAGGATTTAATTCTTTTTGATAATCGATTATTTTCTGCATCGGCGGGTCATTTCTCTTCTTCTAGGATCTTCACAAAGACATCCACGATACGCGGATTGAACTGACTGCCTTTATTGCGTTTCAGCTCTTCGATAGCCTGCTCTTTAGAAAAAGCCGCGCGGTATGCGCGCGAAGAAGTCATCGCGTCGTAAGAATCAATCACAGAAAGGATCTGTGCAAATAAATGAATATTATCTCCGCTTAGCTTATCGGGATATCCTTTTCCGTCAAAACGTTCATGGTGGCCTCTTACTATTGAGAGCAGATCAGGATTAAGCATAATCGGCCTTAAAATATCTTCTCCGATTACAGGATGTTTCTTGATCAGCTCCCATTCTTCCTGCGTAAGATTTTCTTTTTTATTCAAAATATTTTCCTGAATACCTAATTTACCGATGTCATGCAGCATGGCTGTTTCATGCAGCAATTCCATCTTCTCCGGGGATAACCCCCATCTTTCGCCTATCTTCTGTGCGTATTCAGCTACCCGCTCAGAATGGCCTCTGGTATAAGAATCTTTAGCTTCAATAATCCTGATCAATGACTGAATTACCCGATAGATGTAATTCTGCATCCTCCTTCTGGTCTTATAAAGGGAACGCGCCATGCGGTTAAAATTCTTACCTAATTCACTGACCTCATCATTACCGGAAATTTCTACCTGGTAACTTAAATCGCCTGCGGCAATGTGCCGTGTTCCGGCAACGATTCTTTCTATTGGTTTAGTTATTCTTCTAGAAAAGACTATTCCCAAAAATATCGAAAAGAAAATTCCGATAATCAGTACAAAAAGTGCGCGTTTCAAAATTTCGTTCTGAAGTTTAAAAACATCCGGGGCAGCGATATCTACGCCCAAAATCGCAATCGGCTTTCCTTGGGCGTTAAGAATAGGCGCATAACCGGAAAGTGTAAACCCCCATTGATCAACTTCCAGCTTTGTATCAGCAGCAGGCCCTTCAAAGCCTTTGAGCATTTCCGGAAAACGCGAAGCGTCATATCTGTCTCCCGGCAAACTACTCAGGTTATTCCTTCCTCTGCCGATAATCAATGGGTCAGCGTCAACGACAAATTGCAAAACGCTTTCTTGATCAGTCTTAGCAAGCGTATAAATGAAACGGATTGGACGGTTGGCTTTCTTAATTCTTCTTAATTTTTCCAGAATAAGCTTATATTGCTCGGTATTAGCCCCTTCGTGGCTAAGCGGGATTTTCTCCAGTAAATCCACATCAACCATCAAAGCCGCGGTACGAGCCACCATCTTAATTTTATCCCGCAGCTGGTTAAACTGAGAATCCAGGGAAAATTTGTAAATCAAGAAATTGCTCATCCCCCCGATGAAAAGCATCGAGGCAACCAACGCCAAGGTGACCTTAAACTGGAAACTCTTAAAATTTGGTTTAAATTTTGTCATTTTTTCTTTCTGCTTATTTATTCAGGAATAGACTTATTTTACAGGGAAAACGAAAATTAGCAATATTTTTATCCTAAAGTTTTACGGAAACGCAAGGCGCTAAAATTAATTATTATGATTCCTATCACCAGTAAAGGCAGCAGTTGGATCCAAAGAACATCTATCCCTACGGCTTTTAAAAATATACTCCGGATGATTACCATAAAATAGCGTAAGGGGTTAAAAAAAGTGAGCCATTGGATGAGTTGCGGCATATTGGCTATCGGATAGGCAAATCCGGAAAGTAAAACCGTAGGCATATAATAAAGGAATACCGACATCATCGCTTCCTGCTGTGTTGAAGAGATCGTAGAAATAAATAGGCCTATACCTAAAGTAGTAAATAAATATATACCAGTACAGAATAACAACAATAATGGGTTACCTCTTACTGGGATATGGAACCAAACAACACCCAGGATAGTAATCAGGATTATCTGGACCAGGGCGATTACCGCGAAAGGAAGAAGTTTACCAATAATTAGTTCAATCGGTTTAAGCGGGCTAACAATCAGCTGCTCCATCGTACCGATCTCTTTTTCTTTTACTATCGCCATTGCGGTAAGTAGCAGCGACATCATTGTCACGATAGTGGCGATCACGCCTGGCAAATAATAATTTCTCGTAATCAGATTACCGTTAAACCAGGCTCGCGCCCTTAAATCCACACTGGGCACAGCTTTCGAGAGATTGCTAATTTGCGCCCTCTGCTTCAAGACATCGTAGCTATATTTACTGATGATAGTATTCGCATAGCCCATTACAATCATCGCGGTATTTGAATCTGAGCCGTCAAAAGCAAGCTGTATCTGCGCATCTTTTCCGGAATTTAGAGCACGCCCCAATCCACGGTCAATATGAATCACCACGATCACCTTCCCCCGATCAAGCAATTCATTCTGTTCCTTTTCACTAAAAATATAGTGCTCCGGGACGAAATATTTGGAAAAGGTGAACTGGTGCAGAAGCTCACGGCTTTCTTTAGTATTGTCTCGGTCAAGGATAGCAGTAGGAACATAAGTAATATCTCTGTTGGCCGCATAACCAAAAAGAATAATCTGAAAAAGCGGGGTAATAAAGATCACTGTCTTCATCCGCGGATCGCGGAAGATCTGCTTAAATTCTTTGATCAGAATTGTCAGTGCCCGTTCAAACATTGCTTAAGCCACCTTTTTGTGAAATCTCCCCACTGCCAGGCCCAACATTAAAAAAGCAAAAATGCACAGGAATAGCGCTTCATCCCACAAACTGCGCATCCCCCCGCCTTTTAAAAATAATTCCCTTAATACCACGATATAATATCGCGCGGGAATAAAATAGGTGATTGCCTGGACGAATTTTGGCATATTAAAAATCGGATAGATGAATCCGGAAAGCAATAAAGTCGGCAACATTGTAGTCAGGGTTGCCATTTGGCTAGCCATTAATTGCGTCCGGGCAACTACAGAAATGTAAATCCCCTGAGATAAGGCCCCGGTTAAAAAGAAGGCGCTGAAAATAAACAGCAAAAAATAGCTACCCCGGAAAGGAACGTGAAAAAGGAACCTGGCCATAATTACCCCCACAGCCAGATCAAAAAAACCAATCACGAAGTAAGGAATAAATTTACCGATCACTAATTCCGGGGCCTTTACTGGAGTAGAAATAAGCTGCTCCATGGTACCTCTTTCCCATTCCCGGGCAATACAAATCGAGGTCAATAATGCCGCAATAATCATCAGGATCATTGCCATTACCCCGGGAACAATGAACCAGGTACTAGTGAACCCCATATTGAACCAAATCCTCGGGCGGGCGTCGAAAGATTTAATCGGGGCTAGGCCTTGCTGCTGTAATGATCTAGTTAAAAGATTGATATTATAAGCAGAAACCACGGAACTGACATACCCCATGGCGATAGAAGCGGTATTAGCGTCACTGCCGTCTACAATTAAC
The DNA here is from genome assembly GCA_028717765.1 of Candidatus Omnitrophota bacterium. Next base: position 9,039 of record JAQUNE010000018.1, read on the forward strand.
TGCAGGGGTGCTGCCTTTGCCGATTCCAGGAAATGAGAAAAATCCTTTGGGATAACCAGCGCCATCATCACTTGCCCCTTATCGATCTGACGTTCGATATCATGGTAATTATCAGTGTAACCGGTAATTTTAAAGTATTTCGAATTTTTAAAATTCAGTAGAAAATCGCGGGTAAGCTTTGATGAAGCATCCTGGTTCCAGACTAAAGTGCGCACGTGGTCAATATCCAGGGAAAGCCCGTAACCAAATATTAATAAAAGGAATATCGGGATACCAAGGGCCAGGCCTAAGCTGCGTGGGTCGCGCTTAATCTGGACGAATTCCTTCCAGGCGATCGCCTTAATTCTTCTTAGGGTTTGCGCGGTCATATTCTTCTATGGAAGAAACAAATACGTCTTCTAACGAAGGAGGTATTTTATTGATATTAAATTCCCCTGCCTGTTCTTTTTGCAATAATTCCTTTATCCCCGCGATTGCCTTAGGGCTATCATGAGTAACTACGTGTATATTTGACCCAAAAAGTGCTGCTTCTTTAATGCCTTCTATTTTACTTAATTTTTCCAACCAGCGCTGGGCATCAGGTAATATAATTTCTAATACTTCGCCCTTCATGCATTTAGTCTTCATCTCTTTGGGAGTGCCTTGAGCGATAATCGTGCCGTGATAAATTAAAACCATGCGGTTACAATTTTCCGCCTCGTCCATATAATGAGTGGTAACGAAAATGGTGACACCCTCGCCAGCCAGCCGCTTGATAATCTCCCAAAAATTAGCGCGCGTTAAAGGATCCACCCCCGAAGTCGGTTCGTCGAGAAAAAGAATTTTCGGTTTATGGATCAATGCGCACCCTAAGGCTAGGCGCTGTTTCCATCCGCCGGCAAGTGTTACCGTCAGCCTTGATTCCATTCCTTCTAATCCAGCAGTACGGATAATTTCCGCGAAGCGCTCCTTCTTTTCTTTTTTGGGAATTTTATAGATGCCGCTATAAAAATTAATATTTTCTTCGATGCTTAAATCATTATAAAGGGAAAATTTTTGCGACATATAGCCGATATTCTGCTTGATCTTATACTGCTCCTTGATAATATCAAAACCGCTTACTGTGCCATTACCTGAGGTAGGAGGAATGATCCCGCAAAGCATTCTAATAGTGGTAGATTTTCCTGCGCCATTGGGGCCTAAAAATCCAAAAATCTCGCCTTTGCTAACCTCAAAATCAATCCGGTTTACCGCGATAAAATCCCCGAATCTTTTTTCCAGGGCCTGGACGCTAACTGCAAGGTTATTCTCCATTTTAGCTACTTTTCTCTGTTTCTTTGATAATTCGAATAAATGCCTCTTCCAGCGTCTTGGTCTGGCACTCTTTTTTAATCGCTTCAGGTGAATCGCAACGCAAGAGCTTACCCTTATGCATTAACCCCACCCTGCGGCAGCGTTCCGCTTCATCAAGGTAGCAAGTAGAACAAAAAATAGTAACTTTTTCTTTAAGCAAGTCATAAAGTATGTTCCAGAAGTCCCTGCGGGAAACCGGGTCCACACCATTAGTAGGCTCATCAAGAAATAATACTTTGGGCGTATGAATTAAAGCACAGGCCAGGCCCAATTTTTGTTTCATCCCTCCGGAGAGCTTACCGGCAAAACGCTCTTTAAAAGGTGTAAGCCCTGAAAAACCTAATAAACGATCGATAGAATCCTGGCGTTTTTCTTTAGCGACACCGTAAACATCAGCGTAAAAATTGATATTCTCCAGGACACTTAATTCTTCATAAAGCCCGAAACGCTGAGACATGTAGGCAATAAATTCTTTCAGGCTTTCTGCTTGCTTGACAGTATGTTTATTATAAACCCAGGCCTCTCCGGAGGTAGGGTCTAAGATTCCGGTTAAAAGCCGCATGGTAGTAGTTTTCCCCGCGCCGTCTGGCCCGACTAACCCAAAAATTTCTCCCTCTTCAACCTCAAGATTAAGGCCATCAAGGGCAGTTAAGTTTCCAAATTTACGGACAAGGTTTTCGGTTTTTATTGTTACCATCAGTCAATCATTATATAAGCATCCGCGGGCATGCCGGGTTTTAAATCCAGGCTGGAATTATCAACTCTCACCTTAAGTCGATAAACGTATTTCACTCTTTCTTCGGTCGTTTGGATATACTTAGGGGTAAATTCCGCCTGGTTAGAAAGAAATGAAATCCATCCGTCGTATTTTTTCCCTTTATAGCTATCTGTTTGCACATATGCCTTTTGCCCTAATTTTACCTTGCCTAAATCATTCTCGTTTATATAGGCAGTAACCCAAATATCATTTAAATCTACGGCGGTAAAAACCGGCGCCCCAGCCTGTACAACTTCTCCTTGCAAAGCGCTTTTTACTAACACAAACCCATTGAGCGGCGAAGCCAGGTCCGCCCAGCCTAATTTTGTATTCGCTAATTCCAGAGATGCCTTTAATTGGTCAATATTGGCTTTATCCGTATCTGACTTGGTTTTCGCGGCATCCCTTTGTTGTGCCGAAATTGCGCCTACCTTAAAAAGATTTTCCGCCCTCAGATAATCATCATGGTCAAGTTTATACTGGTATTGCGCGTACTTTAATGCCGCCGCGGCTTGCGCCTGCACCTTACTTAATTCATCTTTGTTTAAACGCGCCACTATCTGGCCAGCCTTAAGCAATATGCCTTCATCGGCAAGAAGCTCCTCTATCTGACCATCAATCCGAAAAGATATGCGCACATCATTGCCTTCGATATTTCCGGAGACCTTAATAATTTTATGATTATGGTTATTGGCATGAATAATAAATACTGCTGCTAAAGCAGAGATTATTACGAAAAATAAAATTATTGCGATGAGTTTAACCTTTTTTTTCATACTTTGCCTCCTTTAACAATTCTCTTCCCATGGTCCTTTCTAATTGCGCCTGAGCAATAAGATAGTCATAAATACCGCTTGCGAGGTTTTGTTCGACTTGTGCTAAGGATACTTGGGCATCCAAGACATCCAGATTAATCCCTATCCCATTATCGTAGCGTACTTCGGAAATCTTTAATGCCTCTTTGGCATCCTCAAGGTTATCTTTCTGCGAATCAATCAGGGTCTTAGCCTTGACTAAATCCAAACAAGACTTTCTCACATCAACAGCTGTCTGATCACCCACATTTTCTTTGCTAATTAAGGACTGCGCATAGTTGGCCCTGGCAGCATCTACTTTTGCTTTTGTGGCAAAACCATCGAACAAAGGAACACTTACCGCAACACCTACATTCCAGTTATTGTGCCGGTTATTAAACATATTAGACCAATTATTTGACCTAAAATTGTAGTCGGCATTGGCATTTATCTGTGGAAGCCATCCTGCTTTAGCAAATTTAATCGCCCATTTATTCATATCAATGCCCAACGATTGTAAAATCATCTCAGGACGATAAAGATAGGCTTCTTTGAGAAAATCATTTTCTTTGATTTCTATTTGAAAAAAGGTAAGCTTATCTTGAACAACGATATTTTCCTGAATTTTAAGGCCAAGTAATTTATTCAGCTCCGCCATAATCAGATCAATAGAAGTTAAAGCATTGATCAATTCCGGCATGAGCAAAGAAACCTGCACCTTTGACTGCAGGCAGTCGAATTTAGAAGCAGTGCCCTGCTCAAACTTTTTCTTTACACTATCATAATGTGCCTTGGCTTGGGCAACTAAATCTTCGGCGATGCGTTTATTTTCATAGGCAAGCAGCAATCCGTAATAAAGCCTCTTCGCCTCTAGTTCCACATTTAGCTTAGCAGCGCGTAGCGTTTCCTGCTGTTCTGTTAAGCCGATTTGCATCTGTTTTAAATTGGCGATATTTGCCCCGCCGTTATAAATAATCTGCCCCAGGGAAACACCAGCCTGATTATTATTTTTATATCCGGCAAAAACACCATAATCCTTTTTTAATGTAGCGGTGGTAGCCGCAGGAAGCACTGCCCCATTACGCGTATAGCCAGTATTAAAATTCAGATCCGGTAAAAACTCACTGCGTGCACCCAGGATATTTGCCTGGGCAACCTTAATCTGCTGCTCCTGTATCTGAATTTCTTTATTATTCTTATAGGCTATAGAAATAGCGTCTTTGAGCGAAGATAGCACCAGAGTTTTCGTAGTTGTTTCTTCGCAGAAAGCTCTGGATGGATTAAAGGATACTAGAAAGAAAATTAAAACCACCGACATTCCTACAGTCTTAGAAACAATGCTTTTTAATTCTTTATAAATTACATACTCTTTATTTACTCTGAAGAATCTGGCATTAGCCTGATATTCGCTCTTTAGAACCCCCTGTTTTTCCAGTTTATAGAGCATACGTTGAAAAACACCGGGCTTTTTCTTTAAGAGCCTGCCAATTTGTTGTATATAGAATGAATCGTTGGGATGGCTATAGAAAAGCTTTAAAAGTTTAACCGCGTTTTTGCTTAAGTCAATCATGGTTTTTCTCTATATATTCTCTTTGCATATTATTATATTCATAAAGCATATAAAGTCAATATTTTTTTGTATTTTTAGAATTTATTTCTTTACAAATCGCTTCTTGCGTATTATTCTATTACCTATAAGAAGGAGGAACAATGAAAGCTATTTTTAAAGGGTTTATCTTTACATTATTTTTTGTGGCTATTCTTTCACTTCCTTGCTTTGCCCAGGCTTTAGAAGTTAATAGCCTGGTAGATCAATTTAAGCAAGCTACCGATCTTCAGCGGGAACAGATAAAAAAGGATGATTTTGGCAAAGACTTGACCGCAAGCGGAATTGTCGCTAACGTTGAAGAATATAATTTCTTTAATGAAAAAAAAGACCTTACTAGAAAATATTTCCGGGTAACCACTACTGAACAAAAAACGCCCAGTAATACTACCTATCAGGTAAATTTTTTATTTAAAGATTTAACCGCGGTAAAGGATATGAATAAGGGCGAAAAAAAAGAGCTAACTGGAAAGATTATCAAGATCCTTGATGAACGCCTGCAAATTTCCCTCTGGTTATACATTGGAGAGCTGTCTGCCGAAGAAAAAGAACTATTCATAACCAATTAACCCCTCCCCCTTTTTCTTCTTTTCCTAATTTATTATTCTGCTTGATATTATTTGTAACCATCTAGTTGTATGCATTATGCATATAAATAGTTTTTTCCCCTACTAGTGCTTACTATTTGGCATAACGTGAGATAGAGAAAAAATGCTTGACGACAACCATCCTATTTGATAAGTTATCCCATAAAGGAGGCGGATATGAGAATATTCGTAGCTTTAGTTGTGATTGGGTCGTTAGTTTTAAGTTTTATGGCACCGGTGTTTGCTAATGAACCAAAGGATAAAATTTCCCGCGGTGTTGTAAACGTCCTCTCATCAGTCCTTGAAGTACCGCAAAATATCGACATCGAATGGAAACAGAGCAAAAATGCGGTTATCGGGGTATTCGCAGGGACATTGAAGGGGTTATTCTGGGGAGTCTCAAGATGCGTCTCAGGTTTATGGGATTTAGTATCATTTCCTTTTCCAAAACCGAATAATTACAACTCAGTTATTCAGCCCGAATATGTACAAAGAGGTGTACAGACTCATTTCTTAACTGACGTACAGAAATAAACTTTTTATCATAAATTGGTTTAACAAAAAAGCCCAGTGAGAAAAATCACTGGGCTTTTTAATTTGACTAAGATGTGAGACCCGGATGGTAACAATTGACGTTATAAATATCCAGGCAGTGACCGGCGTATGGCCCACTAACGTCAGAATAAGCCTTACATACCTGCAGCACGCTTTCTTCGGACTTTTCCCTTACGAGAATAATTAGTTGTGG
>JAQUNE010000019.1 GCA_028717765.1 Candidatus Omnitrophota bacterium
TGGATTGGATAGCTTGGAAGATACTTTTCACATGGAGCTTGATCTCTTTCTTCATGTTCCGCAGGCGCTTGGATTTCTCGTGTGACTGTTTTTATCAAAGAGGCTAAATCCAACTCTCCGATATCAGTTTGATTTAAACGGATGGCATTAAGCAGATAATCGATAAGCTCTGAGGCTTTTTTGGTGCTAACCGCGGTACCATTAATCTTCAGGTCCTCTCCACGCAGATTAATTTTAACCTTGAAATCTTTTTCAATTGCGCGGATATTTCTATCGTGGGGGCCGAAGAGTGCCCGAAGCTCTTCTTGTGATTCAATCCTGATTATTTTGTTCATTTAAGATTTGCTGCGGGCTCCTTCATGGTTTCTTTGCCCAGCTGCGGAATATTGATTACCTGTCCAGGGCGGATTTTATCTGGGCCCTTAAGCACGTCCCTGTTTGCATCATAAATCTTCATCCACTTCTTAGTGGTACCGAAATATTTCTGGGAAATTTTTTGCAGGGTGTCACCTTTCGCAACGGTATATTTTTCGAAGCTCGCAGGAGCTACTTCGGTAGGAACTGGCTCATTCGTATAACCTGTTTCAATATTTGCTTGGGCCGCGGATGAAGGAACTGCTTTATTCTTTTTTTCAAATCTAATTGGATTCCTTAATTCCACCTCCACAACTCTGATCTCTCGAGTAGCTTTTCTTTCTTTTTCATCCGCAGGAGCTTTACCCATCAGATATCCGCGGTTACCTGCACTTAAATCCTGGTCTAGCCTATCCTTAGTTGACTCATAGGTTCTTACCACACAGCCCGATAACAGAAACGCAAAACCGAACAATAGCAAAAAACTAAATCTCCTCATCTTTCTCCTCCTTATTATTTTTTCCTTATACTTATTCCTAATTCCTTCAATTGTTTTTCATCTACCTGCGAAGGTGCGCAAGTTAATGGACAGAAAGCCGCACTCGTTTTAGGAAAGGTGATCACCTCTCTAATACTGGGCTCACCTGCGATTAAAGCTAAAAGCCGGTCAATACCAAAGGCAAAGCCTCCGTGAGGAGGAGCACCATAAGAAAAAGCCTCGAGAAGAAAACCGAAACGTTTTGCCGCTTCTTCTTCATTTATGCCAATGATTTTAAAGATCCTTTCCTGAAGCTCCTGATCATGGATCCTAATTGAACCTGAACCTAATTCTATTCCATTCAAAACCAAATCGTAGGAACGTGATTTTACTTTTTCCGGAGATTTTTCCAGATTCTCTAAATCCTCCTGGGCCGGAGCAGTAAAAGGATGATGCTCGCTCTCCCAGCGCTTCTCTTCGTCATTAAATTTAAAAAGCGGAAAATCCTTGATCCAGAGAAAAGCAAATTCGCTATTTAATTCTTTCCTTAGATCGGGTTTATCGGTTTTATATTTCTCCTGCGCCTGCGCATAATTCATCCGGAGAAAAGGAATTTTGATTTCGATCTTTTTTAATTCTTTAAAGATCAACTGCATCAGTTCTTCGATCAAAGAAAAAACATCTTCTTCATCCAGAAAAGACATTTCCAGGTCTAACTGGGTAAATTCCGGCTGCCTATCAGCCCGCAAGTCCTCGTCGCGAAAACACTTGGCGATCTGGTAATATTTATCAATTCCGGAAACCATAAGGATCTGCTTAAATAATTGCGGTGACTGCGGCAAGGCAAAAAATTCTCCCGGGGTAACCCGAGAAGGCACTAAATAATCGCGAGCACCTTCCGGAGTAGACTTAGTCAAGATCGGGGTTTCGCAATCAAGAAAACCCTTTTTATCCAGATAGGTACGGATAACTTTATAAAGATTATGCCTAAGCATAAAATTATTCAGGACCTTTTTTCTGCGTAAATCAAGGTAACGGTATTTCAGCCGGATCTCTTCGGTAATATTAAGATTATCCGTAATTTCAAAAGGAGGGGTAAGGCTGGCATTTAAAATCTCGACATTTTTTGCCAGAACTTCGATTTCTCCGGTTGCCAGAGCAGGATTAACATTATTGGCAGGACGTTTGTTAACCATGCCGATAATTTTCACCACAAATTCAGCCCTGAGTTCCTGGGCGGTCTTATAAGATTCCCCTACTTCTTTGGGAATAAAGGTAACCTGGGTTAGGCCATATCTGTCGCGTAAATCGATAAAAATCAATTTACCGTGGTCACGCCGTGTGGCTACCCATCCACAAAGGATTACTTCCTTACCAGCATCTTGAGCAGTTAATTCTCCGCAGGTATGCGTACGTAACATCTCTTACTTTAACCTCGCTTCAATTTCTTTAAATACTTCTACAGTAAAAATTTCTTTTTGTTCTCCGCAAGCCATATCCTTAAGCATTACCGTATTTTTCTTTAGTTCATTCTCTCCGATAATTAAAACCAGCTTTGCCGAAAGGTCATTTGCTGCGCGCAAGGCACCTTTCAAGGATTTCTCCTCATAATCAGTATCAGCGGAAATTCCTGCCTTACGTAAATTATCTAATAATTTCATTGCCTCTGGCTTTGCCTCTTCCCCCAAGGCTATGAGATAAACAAGATTTCTGCTTGCGGCTTTTTGAGCTTCTAACTTGGTGACCAATAATAATCTTTCCACTCCTAAGGCAAATCCCATGGCACCGGCCTGTGGGCCGCCCAGCTCGTTTACCAGGTTATCATATCTGCCCCCAGCACCAACAGCATCCTGTGCACCGAGGTTGGCATGTTTAAACTCAAAAACAGTACGGGTATAATAATCTAAACCGCGAACGAGGTGCGGATCAATTTCATATTCTATCTTCAAATCTTCCAGACCATTCTTTACCTCGGAAAAATGCTTCAGGCAATCCTCGCAAAGATGCTGGTGCTCAAGGCTTAAGCCAGCGACTATTTGTTGGCAAGATTCATTTTTACAATCTAAGATACGCAGGATATTGTGCTTTAACCTCACCTGACAATCCTCACAAAGTTGCCTGGCCTTTCCTTTTAATTCCTTTTCCAAAAGCGCAACCAATGCTTTTTTATCTTTGGAGCACCCTAAAGTATTGATTTTTATTTTATAACCTTCAACCTTAGCGCCTTTTAATAAGCTATCAGCCAGAGAAATAACTTCCACGTCCACTGCCGGATTATCGCAACCAATTACCTCTGCGCCAATATGATGAAATTGCCTTAATCTTCCCTTTTGCGGCCGTTCCAAGCGAAACATCGGCCCTAAATAATAAAACTTCGCAAAACCATTGGTTTTATCAAGGTTATTTTCCAAATATGCCCGCACTATTGCGGCAGTACCTTCTGGCCTTAGGCAATAAGTATCTTCTTTATTTTTAATGAGAAACATCTGTTTTTGTACGATTTCGGCGAATTCACCCAGAGAACGATTAAATAGTGCGGCTTCCTCAATGATCGGAGTGCGGATTTCCCTGAAGTTATACGCAGAAAAAATATTACGCGCAGCTTCTTCTATTTTCTGCCATAAAACAACCTCGTCAGGCAGAATATCTCTTGTGCCCGGGACTTTTTTAAATGTCATTTGGTTTTTTAGGGTACGGAAATGGCGACTATTTTACTAATTTCTTCATCTCTAAGCCTGGCTTAAAGATAACTACTTTTCTCGGCGGGACAGGAACTGCTTGGCCGGTGCGCGGATTTCTGCCGGTACGGCTCTTCCTCTGTTTTATTTTAAAAACGCCAAAATTACGTAATTCGATTTTTTCTCCACGAACTAAAGCTTCGGTAATGCAATCAAAGGTACGCTGTACTACTTTTTTGACGTCTATCTGTTTGAGGTTACTCTCGTCTGAAACCTTAAGAATAATATCCTTCTTGGTCATTCTCCGCCTCCTCTTTATTGCTAACTATAATAACAACAAAAAGTTACGCTGTCAAGTTAAACTTTCATTACTCTTTTTTTCCCTTGAAGATCTTCTCCATCTGTTTACCGAAATCTTTAAACTGATCCATAGTACTCTGGACTTTTTCAATTAACTGATCCGGACGCTGGCTGGAGAGATTTTTCGCTGCTGCCTCAAAGACAACCTTCTTTAACTGCTCGATACTAAGTTCAGGATGATCGAGTTTTGTCTGAATGGTAAATTGAAGGTTTAAATTACCGTTTGCGTCAGTAAATAGATCTAAGGCATTTTTCATAAAGTTTAACTGCGGGATCTCCCCTTCTTGCCGTGGCTCTTCTTGGGCATAAACCATATTAGAAAGTTTAAAATCTGTAGCAATGGTTAAGTCATTGTTTTTTGCCTTACAAATAGAAGCCAGGCTTAATTTTGCGGAAAGAAGTTTTTTCGTAGAAAAAAATTCTCCATAATAGGGAGCAAAATAGACAACGTCCAGGTCCTTTACAGCGAAATTCATATCAAGGTCCTTAGGCCCAAAATCAACCCAGCCTTTTCCTGAAAGATTTCCTAAAATTACCCCCTGAGGATTTTCTAAGTTAGCATTAAAATCAAGATTTGTTTTTAAAGAAGTTATCGGGAGCATCACCTTAGAAACGCTACAGTTAATCGCGCCAAGCACGGTCTTAAGGCCTTGCGCAGAAATAAACCTATCGTCATAGATTAAATTTCCGTTCCTTACTACCAGGCCGGTGATAAAAATCTGCGGCGGCGTACCACCCTGCTTTAATTTGGGAAGATTAATTGAACCATTATTCGATTTGATTAAATTTATGCGCGAGTTTTCCAGGGTTAAATTCGCAATTACGATTTTTCCGGCAAGAAAACCCAATAAATTAGGGGTCAAAGAAATTCTTTCGAAACTTGCCAATTCCCCTAATTTCAGCCCCTTTAATTCTACTGTTAGAGGCAACCTTAAACTAATACTCTCAAGGCTAGCTTCTAATTGTAAATTCTCCCGGATCTGATCAAGTAGGATTTTTTTACCGTTAAGCCTGATAAAAATACCAACACTAACCAGGAGAACCAATAAAACGACCAATACCCAAACGCTAATTTTGATAAGGATTTTCATAAATTAATCAGCTATCCTGCTTAATTTTTTGAATTTTTATATCTTTATTGGTTAAATAGTCAAAGGATTTTTTAATCTCTTCTTCTTCACCGTCAAATTCCAGGATCGCCCAGCCTGATGACATAGAAAAAGAAGCCTCAATAATATTCAAGGTGATATTAAAATTTTTACTTAAATAACAAATTACAGATTCATCCTTTAAAGCACCGGGAAAAGTCAGGCCCACAGCAATTTTCATTTTTAGTTCCCCTTTCAAGATAAAGTTAATTAACTTCAAACATTATACTCTTAAAATACAAAAATCAAATCTTTATATCGCCAAAGAAAGCCTTTCTTCGCCAATTAGATTTTCTATATCATGGATAAGCTGTTCAGAAGGTGAGACAAAATAATTATCCCCTACCAAAAGTTGTACCCTGGATTTTGCCGGTGTATGCAGATGAAGATATACCGGTGTTGAGCCATGCGAAGAAGTAATAATGTTTTTCAGGCTTTCAAAGAGGTTTTCCTGGAGCCCTGAGAGATTGATATTAATCCCATTGATCATTTTATAGATCTGATCTACCGGCAAGATATCATTCACCAGCAATTTTGGCTGGTCTTCTTTTAAATTAAGGTTCCCGGTAACCAGTACAACGGTGTTTGGCTGGATATAGCGGGAAATCTTCTGATAGGCACGCGGAAAAACCAGTGCCTCTACCACACCTTCTAAGTCCTCTAACTTTAAAATCGCCATTTTTTCCTGCTTCGCACGGGTAACTGTTTGCTTAACCTTGGCAATTAAGCCGACGATTTTTATTTCCTCTTCATCCTTATGCATACTGAGTTTAGCAATTGAAGTAGAGGCAAATCTTTTTAAGCTTCCGGCATAACGCGCCAAAGGATGGCCGCTGACATAGAACCCGAGCATTTCCTTTTCAAAAGCCAAAACCTGCGGCTCGGGCCATTCCCTGATCTCCGGGAGATCATCTACCTGGTTCTTAAATCCATTACTGGCAAATGCCTTATCAAAGAATGAAATTTGCCCTTTGGCTTTTTCTCGCTGGGCCTTAGAAGCAGATTCCAACACTAATCCCAAGGCTGCTACCATCTGCGCACGAGGCAGTTTAAAACTATCGAATGCGCCGCATTTAATCAAGCTTTCTAAAACTTTTTTGTTTACCAGCCTTAAGTCGATCCGGCTACAGAGGTCCTGTAACTTAGCGAATCTTTCTTTTTTTCTTGCTTCAATAATTGACTCTACTGCCCCAGCTCCCACATTTTTTACTGCCAAGAGCCCAAAACGGATCGTCTTGGCATCCACTACCTTGAATAAAGCATCGCTTTGATTAATATCAGGAGGTAAGATCACCAGGCCCATACGCTCTGCTTCATTGACATATTCGACAATTTTATCAGTGTTATCACGTTCAGAAGTAAGTAAAGCACACATAAATTCTACCGGATAATTTGCCTTTAAGTAAGCGGTACGATAAGAGATCATTGCATAAGCTGCCGAATGGCTCTTATTGAAACCATAACCGGAAAAATATTCGATCAAATCAAAAATTTTCGTGGCCACTGATTCCTTGATCCCATTCTTCATGCATCCCACAATAAAATTCTTGCGTTGCTTCTCCATTACTTCCGGGATCTTTTTCCCCATTGCCTTACGCAATAAATCTGCCTGAGCCAGGGAAAAACCCGCAAGACTAGAAGCAATCTGCATAATCTGTTCCTGATAGACCATGATCCCATAAGTCTCTTTAAGTACAGATTCTAATTTCGGATGCTCATATCTTATGGGAATCAGCTTGTGCTTACGTTTGATAAAATCATCCAACATCCCTGAGCCGATCGGCCCCGGACGATATAATGCTAAAAGGGCAATTAAATCCTCGAAGCGTTCTGATTCCAGTTTTCTTAAGAGGTCGCGCATCCCGGAACTTTCTACCTGAAAGACACCGATAGTTTGCGCTGCCGCCAAAAGCTTATAAGTATTTGCGTCATCAAGAGGAATATGGTCAATATCTATATCTTTTCCCTGTGTCTTACGAATAATTTTTATGGTCTGGTCAATTACGGTTAATGTCCTTAAGCCAAGAAAATCCACTTTGAGTAAGCCGATTTTTTCCAAAGCGGACATACTATAACCGGTAGTGATCTGATCATCCTGAGATTTAAAGAGCGCCATATAATTATCTAAAGGCTTATCGGCAATTACTACTCCGGCCGCGTGAATCGAGGCGTGCCGGTTAAGCCCTTCCAAAGATAGCGCGGTTTTCACTAATTCCGTGATCTGTGGATCATTTTTATAAAGATTATTTAATTCTGGTTCGCTGGAAAGCGCATCTTTTAAAGTTATCCCAGGGTCAGGCGGGATCATCTTCGCGATCCTGTCCACATCAGCATAACTTATTCCCATTACCCTGCCCACATCCCTGACTACGGCGCGCGCCTGCATCGTTCCAAAGGTAATTACCTGTGCCACATTTTCCCTGCCGTATTTTTGTGTCACATAATCAATTACCTCCTGCCTTCTTTCATAGCAGAAATCGATATCAATATCCGGCAGCCCCAGCCGCTCGGGATTTAAAAATCTTTCAAAAAGTAATCCGTATTGCAAAGGATCGATATCAGTAATACCTGTTAGAAAACTGACCAAACTTCCAGCAGCGCTTCCCCTGCCTGGGCCCACAGGGATACCTTTACTCTTTGCATAATTAATAAAATCAGAAACGATCAAGAAATAACTGGTAAAGCCCATATTCTTGATAATTTCTAATTCGTGGCTCAGGCGCTCTTTTATCGCCGGGGTAACTTCTTTAAAACGCCGAGGTAACCCGGCCAGGCAAAGCTCTTTAAGATATTCTTCTTTAGTTTTTCCTACGGGAGGCTCAAATTTTGGCAGATGTAACTGTGAAAAATCCAATTCCAGGTTGCAACGGCTGGCTATTTCCAGGCTATTGGAAATTGCCTCAGGATGATCCTTAAACAACGCCTTCATTTCATCCGGAGACTTGAAATAAAATTCGTCGGTCGCAAAACGCATCCGGTTAGGATCGTCTAAAGTTGTTTGCGTCTGGATACAGAGCAAGGCCTCCTGGGCCTTTGCGTGTTCGCGTAACAAATAATGTACATCATTGGTTGCCACCAGCGGCAAGTTTAATTCCTGGGCAATTTTTGCCAGCCCTTCGTTTACGATTTTCTGCTCGGCAATCCTATTTTCCTGAATTTCCAAATAAAAATTGCCCTTACCAAAAATCTGTGCGAAGGTATCTGCGCATTTTAAAGCGTCATTAAAACGGCGCTGCGCAAGTAGCTGCGGAATCTCGCCCTTTAAACAAGCAGTTAAACCAATTAGCCCCTTGGAATATTTCGCTAATATCTCTTTATCGATACGCGGACGATAATAAAAACCTTCTAAATAACCAAGAGAAACCAGTTTCATTAAATTCTCGTACCCGGCTTCATCTTTAGCCAAAAGAATAAGGTGGAATGCGGCATCTTCGATGCCCTGGCTGGTTTTTTCCAGGCGGCTTTTCGGGGCAATGTAAGTTTCGCAGCCGATGATCGGCTTGATCCCGGCTTTTTGTGCTTCCAGATAAAATTCTATTACCCCGAACATATTGCCATGATCGGTAATCGCCAAAGAATCCATTTTGTATTGCTTGGCAAGATTTAAGAGGTCTGGTATGCGGCAGGCTCCGTCTAATAGGCTATACTGGGTATGTAAGTGTAGGTGGACAAAATCAGAACGCGGCATTTTTTGAAAAAAATCATTCCCACTCTATCGTTGCGGGAGGCTTTGAACTAATATCATAGACAACACGGTTAACGCCCTTAACTTCATTAATGATGCGGTTGGAGATCTTTTCCAAAACTTCGTAAGGGATCTTTGCCCAATCAGCAGTCATTCCGTCAAGGCTGGTAACACAACGTACCGCCACAGTATTTTCGTAAGTACGCTCATCACCCATAACCCCTACGCTTTTAATCGGCAAGAGCACGGCAAAAGACTGCCAAACCTGCTCGTAAAGCCCAACTTTCCTGATTTCATCGAGTACCCGGCGGTCAACCTCGCGTAAAATATTTAAACGCTCAGGGGTAACCTCGCCAATAATACGAATTGCCAGGCCCGGCCCGGGAAAAGGTTGGCGCTGTATAATATGGTCAGGTAATAATAATTCTTTACCGATCAGGCGCACCTCATCCTTAAAAAGATCCCGTAATGGCTCAATTAATTTTAATTTCATTTGCTCAGGCAAGCCACCAACATTATGATGGCTCTTAATGCGGCTGCTCGGAGCTCCAGTGGGAGAAATCGATTCAATCACATCAGGATATAATGTCCCCTGGGCAAGAAATTTTACCCCTTTGACTTTATCTGCTTCCTCTTCAAAAACTTTGACGAATTCATCTCCGATAATTTTTCTTTTTTCTTCCGGATCAACTACACCTTTTAAGCGTACAAGGAAACGTTTGCTACGGTCGACGTAATCAAGATTTAAATGGTACATATTACGGAAAACCGCTTTGATCTGCAATGGTTCATCTTTACGTAACAGGCCATTATCAATAAAAATACACCTAAGGTTCTTACCAATGGCCTTATGGATCAAAAGCGCTGCTACTGAAGAATCGACACCGCCGCTCAAACCTAAAACTACCCTATCGCGCCCAACGGTCTTAATAATATTATCTATACTTTCTTTAATAAAAGACTGCATGGTCCAGCGGGAAAGGCAGCCGCAGATTTTAAATAGGAAGTTACTAATAATCTGACTGCCTTTTTCCGTATGCGTAACTTCAGGATGGAACTGTACTGCGTAAATTTTCTTTTGACGATGAGAAATTGCCGCTATCGGCGCGTTCAAGGTATGTGCGCTAATGACAAAACCCGGCGGCAGCTTACTCACATAATCGCCGTGGCTGGCCCAACAAGTAAAATTCCCCGGGATATGGCTAAAAAGGTCACGGTTATCATCAATAAATAGCTCAGCTTTTCCGAATTCCCGCTCCTTAGTATGTTTAACCTTGCCACCCATTAATTCACCAACTACCTGCATACCATAACAGATACCCAAAATAGGAACCCCTAATTTAAAGATCGCTTTGTCAGGATATGGGCTTTTACGTTTATCCATTACCGAAGCAGGCCCACCAGAAAGGATCAAGCCCTTAGGATTCATCGCGGCAATTTCTTTTGCCGAGGTATTAAAGGGAATGATCCTGGAAAATACTTTATTCTCCCTGACCCGCCTGGCAATTAATTGCGTATATTGAGAGCCAAAGTCTAAAATTAAAATCGTTTGCCTGACTACTTTTTTTTCTTCCTTACGGCTTAATCTCGACTGTCTTTTTATCCTGTGCTGTCTTATCCTTTTAATTCTTTTAATCTTTTTAATTCTTTTGATTTTCTTTACTTTTCTGATCTTCTTAGCTTTTTTAATTTTCTTTGCCATGATCTCCCTCTATTCTATTTTCCCATACCAACACGCTGGCCTACCTGAAAAATTTTGCCTTCGGTCTGAATGGATGGAGCAATAATCATTTCTACATAATGCATCTCTTTCATATTTGTAGCGCCTAATGAACCCATAGAAGTCTGCAAGGCGCCGATTAAATTTTGCGAACCATCATCAACCCTTGCCGGACCAAAAAGAATTTCTTTTAAACTACCGGTGGTACCGACATAAATTCGCGTACCGCGTGGTAGGTTTACATGAGAAGTAGCCATACCCCAATGATATCCTCTTCCCGGAGCTTCTTTTGCGCGGGCAAAACTTGAACCGATCATGACCGCGTCAGCTCCTGAAGCAAAGGCTTTACAAATATCGCCTCCGCGGTTCATTCCGCCGTCAGTAATAATCGGAACATACCTTCCGGTTTTCTTAAAAAAGAAATCGCGTGCTGCTGCTGCATCTACCGTAGCGGTTACCTGAGGCACGCCAATCCCTAAAACTCCTCTGGTAGTACAAGCGGCACCCGGGCCAACTCCGATTAATAATCCCGCGGCACCGGTTTCTAAGAGCGCCAAGGTCATTTCATAAGTAACACAATTGCCGAGAATAACCGGTACTTTCGCGGATTTACAAAATTTTTCCAAATTCAGGCTTTTGTAAGCTTTCGAAATATGTTTAGTTGAGGTAACCGTGGATTGCACGATAAAAATATCCACGCCCGCGGAAACCGCAATTTTAATATATTTTTCGGCATTGCCAGGAATACAGCTCACTACAGCAGTGCCTTTTTTAGCTTTGATTTCCCTGATCCTTTTAGCGACTAGTTTTTCTTTTATCGGGGTGGTATAAATTGATTGGATAAGCACTGTGGCTTCGTGAGGCGAAGCTTTAGAAATTTTTTCTAAAACTAAATCTGGATTTTCATAACGGGTCTGCACACCGTCAAGGTTTAAAACCGCGATCCCGCCTAATTTGGACATTTCTACGGCAAATTTTACATCTACCACACCATCCATTGCCGCGGCGAGAATCGGAACCTTGAATTTTTTTCCGTTAATCTGAAAAGAAGTATCAACTTCTGCAGGATTAACTGTCTGGTCACCAGGAACAAGTGCTATCTCATCAAACCCGTAACACCTGCGTGCGCGCCTGCCTATACCTATCCACTCTGCCATATTAGAGTCTCCTTAAAGTTAGTTTATTTAAACTGATATAAATCAATAGTTTACGGCTTTTTTCCATTTTTGAGGGTCTTTTAAGAAAGGAATAACAAATATTACTATAACATCAATGAATTGTCAATATCTTTTTTATAATAAAAAGGGCGAAGGAGTTATCCTTCGCCCTTTATTTTTTTCTTCTACTTCTTTACTTTTTAATACATTCCACCCATGCCGCCCATACCACCCATTCCGCCGCCTGCAGGCATTGCCGACATCTTGTCGTCTTTTTCCGGCTTGTCTGTAATCAGCGTTTCGGTAGTTAATAATAGAGCTGCAATACTGGAAGCATTTTGTAAAGCAGAACGTGTAACCTTGGTCGGGTCAATTACACCTGCGTCAATCATATCCACATAGGCATCCTGATTAACATCAAAACCGACATTAGTTTTTTCCGCTTTGATCCTTTGCACTACTACTGAACCCTCTAAACCGGCATTTTGCGCGATCTGCCTTAAAGGCTCTTCAATAGCGCGCCTAACGATAGCAACACCGATTTTTTCATCGCCTTCAAGCTTTAGCTTATCTAATGCGGCGATAGTACGGATTAAAGCAACACCGCCTCCAGGAACAATACCTTCTTGAGAAGCTGCGCGAGTAGCATGTAAAGCATCTTCTACTCTTGATTTCTTCTCTTTCATTTCCGTTTCAGTAGCAGCACCGACATTGATTACTGCCACACCGCCGGAAAGCTTTGCTAAACGTTCCTGAAGTTTTTCTTTATCATAATCTGAATCAGTATCTTCAACCTGTTTTTTAAGCTGGGCAATGCGCGCGTTTAAAGCAGCAGTCTTACCTGCTCCTTCAACGATTGTGGTGTTATCTTTGTCGATCTTAACTCTTTTCGCTCTTCCCAAGTCTTCGATATCAACATTTTCCAATTTAATTCCTAAATCCTCGGTAAGTGCTTTTCCTCCGGTAAGGACTGCGATATCCTCTAACATCGCTTTACGCCTGTCGCCGTAACCAGGAGCCTTTACTGCGCAAGCAGAAAAAGTACCGCGGATCTTATTGACTACTAAAGTAGCTAATGCCTCACCTTCAACCTCTTCAGCAAGAATCAAAAGTGGTTTTCCGGCGCGGGCAATCTTCTCTAATAGAGGAAGAATGTCTTTGATCGAAGAAATCTTTTTCTCATAGATCAGGATATAAGGATCCTCCATCACTACTTCCATTCTTTCCGCATCAGTAACAAAATACGGAGAGAGATACCCTTGATCGAACTGCATACCTTCAACTGTTTCTAAAGTAGTAGCGGTTGACTTTGCTTCTTCTACGGTAATTACGCCATCCTTACCAACTTTATCCATTGCTTCCGCGATCAGCTCGCCGATAGTAGTATCGGAATTTGCCGCGATCGAAGCAACTTGCGCTACTTCTTTTTTATCTTTAATTGGCGTGGAAAGCTTGACTAATTCTTCCACTACCTTGTCTACCGCCTTTTCAATCCCGCGCTTTAAAGCCATCGGGTTTGCGCCGGCAGTGACATTCTTTAAACCTTCGCGATAAATTGATTCAGCCAGAATGGTGGCGGTTGTCGTGCCATCACCGGCAATATCAGAAGTTTTTTCCGCTACTTCTTTGACCATTTGAGCGCCCATATTTTCAAAAGGGTCTTCAAGGTCAATTTCCTTTGCTACAGTAACACCATCTTTAGTGATGGTTGGTGAGCCGAATTTTTTATCGATGACCACATTACGGCCTTTTGGGCCAAGGGTCACCTTTACGGCGGCAGCCAACTGTTCGACACCGCTTAAAATCTTACGGCGCGCTTCATCACTGTATAATAGTTGCTTTGCCATACTTCCTCCTTATTATTTGTTATTTAATAATTGCCAAAATATCCTCTTCACGCATAATCAATAATTCATCGCCTTCTTTGGTGGTAATTTCATTGCCGGAATACTTTCCGTATAATACCTTATCCCCCACCTTAACTTCCATAGCTTTGACAGTACCGCTTTCTAAAACTTTACCTTTACCAACTGCAATTACTTCACCCTCTTGAGGTTTTTCTTTGGCAGTATCTGGTAAAAGAATGCCGCCCTTGGTTTTATTTTCCGCTTCCAAAGGCTTAATTACTACACGGTCACCTAATGGTTGAACCTTCATTCCTACACCTCCTTGCATAGAGATGCACACCGAACAATCCGATATGTTCGGGTGCGGTTTTAATAATCGTTTTAGTCGTTGGTTATTGAGAGCTTAATGCGGTTAACTATACGCAGAATTAGCACTCTATCCCTAAGAGTGCTAATTATAAAAGAAAAGAAAATTTTGTCAAGAGTTTTTTTAGATTTCTTGCTGATGTAAGCTTATGGATTAACCATGATATTTTTGGAAGTAGAAGCAGTCTTGCCAGTATTAGTAGTTATAGTTAAGGTAACTGTGTATACCCGTGGAAAACCAGTTCTATTTATAAAATTATGATAAATAGTTTGTCCCGAGCCCTGGGGGGTACTATCACCAAAATTCCAGTAATAGGCATTGATTACTCCTCCGGTGCAAGTAGACTTAGCTCCAGAAAAATATACGTTTAACGGAGTCCTACCAGAAGTTATATTAGTTTCTATAGCTGCTGTTAAAGTAATCGCAGCTTGAGTCGTAGCATTTGCCACATTGGAATAAGCTGAAGTATCAGTTCCTTTAAAGGCCCTGACCTTGTAATAATAAGTAGTGTTCGGCTGTAAAGGAGGATTCACCCCGCTCGGATCAGTGAAGTTTAAGCTTGAGCCTGCAGCAGCGCTGCCGATTTGTACATAGGTGCCGGTGGAAGAAGTAGAACGCCAGATTTCAAAGCCGTTCTCATTGCTGTTACTGTCAGACCAGCTCATATAAATCGCAGAAGCGCTTAAGGCACTAGCTTGTAAATTAGTCGGTGCATTTAAAATTGGCAAGGTCGTAGCATTTGCCACATTGGAATAAGCTGAAGTATCAGTTCCTTTAAAGGCCCTGACCTTGTAATAATAAGTAGTGTTCGGCTGTAAAGGAGGATTCACCCCGCTCGGATCAGTGAAGTTTAAGC
>JAQUNE010000020.1 GCA_028717765.1 Candidatus Omnitrophota bacterium
CAGAAAATCTGTTCCAAGGATGAAAAAAATTTACGCCCAGGCACCTAAGCCTTGTTTGGTGATCGCGGTAGGCCAATGCGCGCTTTCTCAACACATGTTTAGGTTCAGTTATAATGTTTGTGAGCCATTGGATAAGATCCTTCCCGTGGATTTATATATACCAGGCTGCCCTCCGCGCCCGGAGGCAATGATCGACGGGATCGTAAAATTAGTAAATAAGGTGAGAGGGAGTAAATAAGGTGGATAGAAATGAAAGAGAATATTAAAGAAAGCTTGGGAAGTAGGATTCTAGATTGGCAGGAAAAATCTAGCCGCCGGATTTATTTTACGGTTAAAAAAGAAGAGATCGTTGAAACCGTAAAAATTCTTTTTAAGGAGTTAGGCTTAAGATTTGTTACTGCCAGCGGTACCGATACCCCGCAGGTTTTTGAGATCATTTACCATTTTAGTTATGATAAAGCCGGAGAGTTTTATTCGGTGCGGGTTTTACTGGAAGATAAAAAGAATCCGCAGGTCGATTCAATTACCCCGCTTTTTCCCGGAGCAGAATGGATCGAGCGCGAAATCTGGGAGATGCTAGGGATCAAATTTATCGGCCATCCGAATTTAAAACGCCTGCTTTTGGCGGATGATTGGCCGCAAGGCGATTATCCTTTAAGGCACAAGGAAGGTTAGCATGTCGCATAAAGTTATTGTACCCATAGGCCCGTATCATCCTTCGTTGGAAGAACCAGAATTATTTCAACTACACGTAGAAGGCGAAAAGGTAGTTGATATTGATATTATTATCGGTTACAGCCACCGCGGCATTGAACAGCTCGCTGAAACTAAACATTTAGATCAAGTTCCATTTTTAGTAGAGCGGATTTGCGGGATCTGTTCTTCCAGCCATCCCTATACTTTTGTTTTAGCAGTGGAAGATATTTTGGGAGGAGAATACAAAATAGTTCCGGAACGCGCACTCTATATCCGCACAATCATTGACGAATTACAAAGGATCCACAGCCATTTATTGTGGTTGGGATTAGCCGGGCACTTTATTGGTTATAACACGGTCTGGATGTGGGCCTGGAAATACCGCGAACCAGTATTGGATATGTTCGAGATGATTACCGGAAACCGCAATAACTATGCGATGTTCAAAGTCGGCGGAGTAAGGCGTGATATTAAGGATGAAGATGTACCGATCCTGAAAAAAGCCCTGGATGATTTACTTCCCGCACTAGATATGTTTCGCGGTGCAGTGATGGATGATCCGGTAATTCATGCCAGGCTTAAAGGGGTGGGGATTCTTACTAAGCAACAGTGTATTGACTGGTGTGTGGTAGGTCCTACTGCCCGCGCCTCAGGTGTGAATATTGATGTGAGAAGAGATGAGCCGTATGGGGCCTGCGATAGAATTGATTGGAAGGTGATCATCGAAAAAGATGGCGATATTTTTGCCAAAACCGTGATCCGGATTTTAGAAATGTATGAATCAATCCGCATGATCAGACAATGCCTGGATAAAATGCCTCGAGGTGAAATTGATGCAAAGGTCCCGGATATCCCAGTGGGCGAGGGCATTGGCAGGGTAGAGGCGCCCAGAGGAGAATGCTTCCATTATCTGAAAACCGATGGCACTAACCGTCCGGTAAGGCTAAAGGTACGAGCACCTAGTTTTATGAATGTTGCTTCGGATAAAGTAGGTGCAGTAGGCGGGACGATTTCTGATGCTACGATTACTTTAGCGGCAGTGGATCCTTGTTATTGCTGCACGGAAAGAGTGGCGGTAATTAGCAAGCCGGATGATAAAAAGATCTTGAATGGCTGGGATCTGATCAAACTGTCACAGGAAAAAACCCAAAAAATAAGGGAAGGGATGAAGGATGAAAGATCTTGAGACGATTAAAAGAGAGATTGCTTTGATGTCTAAGATTACCCTGAAGATGTTAGAAACCACGCACCAGGCCTTTATGGAGCATGACAGGGACTTGATTACCACTGCCTTAAACGAAGAAACAAAACTCAATGATTTCGAAAAAACTATCACTGTCAGTCTGGTTGAGTTGGGGCGCAGTTGTGCTAGAAAAGAAGAACTCAATCAGGCAACTATTTTTACAGATGTTGTCGGTGATTTGGAACTCATCGGAGATTATTGCAAAGATATTTTAGAGAGAGTCGAGATAAAAATCGCTGAAAAACTGCTTTTTAGCGAAGAAGCCGTAGAGGAATATAATAATCTTTACGCCATTACAGAGAATGCCTTGAAAGAGGTTGTTAATGCGCTGGATAAAAATAATCCGGGTGCAGTGAAAGAGGTTTTGAAAAACCAGGAACATATCGATAGTTTAGTTGACGAGTATCGTCAACGGCATACCCAGCGCATGATTCAGAAAGTTTGTAGCCCCCTGGATTGTAATATGTTTTTAAACATGTTAGATTTTACCGCAGCGATTTATTATCACGTAAAAAAGATTTCCCGTAACTTACTAAAGATCAAAAAATGAGTAATTTTTTCTTAGGTACCTGGTTTAAATTAGATACGCTAAACGGTTTTGTTGCTTTAGCGGTGGGTATATTTTTTGTGCTCACCCTTTCTTATTCCACAAAGTTCATGAAGGGTAAGCCAGGGGTTGTTTCTTATTATCTCTACCTTACTCTCACGGCACTGGTTTCTCTGGGGGCGGTACTAACAAATAACCTAATTTTACTCCTAGTCTTCTGGGGATTTTTAGGGCTCTTGCTTTATCTGCTTATCGGGATGGGGGATAATGATTCTCCGGCAGCGGCCAAAAAGAGCCTGATGATTGTTGGCGGTACGGATGCTTTAATGATCCTAGGGGTTGGCATTATTTATTATTTTACCCGGAGTCTGCAGATGGATACAATCAGGCTGGAATTAAATCAGTGGCCACTGATCCTTGCTTATCTTTGTATTGCCTGTGCTTGTTTTGCCAAGGCAGGGGCAATGCCGTTTCACTCTTGGATTCCGGGTTGCGCGAAAAGTGCTCCTCTTCCCGTAACCGCGTTTCTTCCGGCTTCCTTAGATAAGCTATTAGGAATTTATCTTTTAGCACGCATTACCTTAAATCTATTTGTGATGAACAAGGTGATTGCTATGATTCTTATGTTTATCGGCGCAATTACCATTATCGCCGCGGTAATGATGGCTTTAGTGCAGCATAATTTAAAAAGGCTTTTAGGTTATCATGCGGTTTCCCAGGTAGGTTATATGATCCTCGGGATTAGTACCGGTAATCCGATCGGTATTGCTGGAGGATTATTCCATATGCTTAATAACGCGGTCTATAAATCCTGTTTATTCTTTAGCGCCGGCAATGTAGAGCACCGCGCGAAAACTACTGAACTTGATGAGTTGGGGGGACTGGCAAAACTCATGCCTTTGACCTTTATCTCTTGTTTGATCGCTAGCCTTTCAATTTCCGGTATTCCGCCTTTTAACGGTTTTGTTTCCAAATGGATGATTTATCAGGGGTTGATCGAGAATTTTCAGCTTACATCTTACAGCATAAAACTAATGAGCATTTTCTGTCTGATTGCGGCAATGTTTGGTTCAGCTTTGACATTAGCTAGCTTTATGAAAATATTGCACGCGGTATTTTTGGGCCAACGCCTGAATACCCTGAAATTCAAAGAAATTAAAGAAGTGCCTTTAGCGATGATTCTCCCTTGTTTATTTTTAGCGGCGGTCTGTGTAATTTTTGGCGTCTTCGCTTTTGTCCTTCCCTTAAAATATTTTATTTTTCCCGTGGTTTCTGCTTATGGGATGATGGAATCAACGAACTTATTAGGTAGTTGGTCGCCGGTTTTAGCGACGTTTTTAATTATTATCGGATTGATTACCGGCCTGATAATTTTTAAATTTGGAAAATTAAAATTATCCCTGCGTGCGGATTCTACCTTTGATGGGGGAGAGATTGCAGAACGGGGGCAGGAGGAGATGGTTACCGGCATAGATTTTTATAATACAGTAAAAGAGGTTCCTTTATTAAAAAGAATTTACCAAAAAGCAGAGGCAGGTTTTTTTGATCTTTACGAGCAGGCAAAACATATCCTGCGCATTTCGAAAATGTTCCAATTTTTGCATAATGGAGTGCTGCCTACTTATTTAGTCTGGATCCTTTTGGGGATGGTGGGATTATTTTTGGTATTGGTAAGATAGGAAAACGATGGAACTGCATTTAATTTTGATTTTTATGATTTGTGCCAGCATTATGGCGGTAGAAATTAAGGACTTGATTTCTAGTGTGATCGCCTTAAGCGCCGTAGGCTTAGGGTTGTGTTTGGCATTTTTAATTTTAAAGGCGCCGAATCTGGCAATCACCCAATTAGTGGTAGAAATTCTACTGGTAGTAATATTGATTCAGGCAACGATCAAAAGAGATCTGCCTTTGGTCAAAGACGGCCGTTGGCTTTTTAATACGGCTTCTACGTTACTATTCATTGCAGTTTTCTTGACCTTTGCATCTTTCGCGTTGAGGGAATTGCCGTATTTTGGCCAGCCAACAATGCGGGTCGCTCAGGATTATCTTGCTAATGGCCTGGCGCAAACCGGCTTAGGCAATATCGTCAGCGCAATTACTTTAAATTTTCGCAGCCTTGACTTCCTTGCCGAGGTAGCGGTACTTTTTACCTCTCTGATTGCGGTTTTGGCGATTACTAGGAAGATAGGTAAAGTTTATGAAAAATGATACTGCTGGAATGAGCGTCATTGTAAAAACTATAACGCGCCTTACCGTGGGCCTCATCCTGATTTACGGCATTTATATTGTATTACAAGGGCATATTGGCCCGGGAGGTGGTTTTGCCGGAGGCGTGATCGTAGCGCTTTCTCTGATTCACCTGATGTTAGCTTTTGGTAAAGAAGAGGTTTTGGCAAAATTTAATAAGGCCAGAGGTTTGTTTCTTACAAGTTTCGCGGCAGTTATTTTTTTGTTAATTTCTACGTTGAAATTTATGGCTAGGCAAAAAGCCAGCGTAGGTATAGTTCCTTTATCCGATATAGTAATTTCTGGGATGGTAGGTGCTGGGTTATTCGTGATTTTTTTGACCTTGGTATTATTTATTAAGGATTCCTTAGAAGGGGTAGAGAAATGAGTTTGTATTTATTATGTTTTCTTTTATTTTCTGTCGGTCTTTATTGCATCGTAAGAAAACGCAATATTATTAAAATTATTATTGGTTTAGGGATTATTGAGTATTCAGTTAATTTATTTTTCGTGCTTTTGGGTTACCGTACGCATGGCCGAGCACCCATTCTTGCTAAAGACCAGGAAATTTTAAATATGGTCGATCCATTACCGCAGGCAATGGTGCTTACGACCATAGTCATTGGCCTGGCAGTAATGGTGGTGGTGGTGAGTTTAGCGATCAGGATTTATGAGAAATACGGCACGTTTGATATTACCAAGATCCGGAGATTAAGAGGATGACTTTGTTGCCACTATTTATTATTATTCCTTTGGCCTGCACGTTTTTGATCACACTCTTAGGCAGGCGCAGCAAGTATTTAAGCGATTATTTCGCGAACTGTGCTGTTTTAATTTTATTTTGCCTTTCTCTATTCTGTTTAAAGTCAGCGAATATTCATGGAATACTTACCTATAATATGTCAGGATGGCTTCCTCCTCTAGGAATTCCTTTGGTATTGGATGGCCTAAGTGCCTTTATGCTTTTAACTGTAAATTTAGTCAGCTTTTTAGTAATGATTTACGCGATTAGTTATATGCGCAGGTACACTGAGAAGTGGAAATTTCACGCCTTGTTTTTATCAATGCTTACTGGAATGAACGGGGTGATCTTAAGCGGAGATCTGTTTAATTTATATATTTTTCTAGAAGTTGCCTCGATTTCCGGATATGCGTTGGTTGCCTTCGGTACTCAAGCCGAAGATTTAGAGGCAGCTTTTAAATACGCGGTGATGGGAACACTTGCTTCGATCTTTATTCTTTTAGGGATCGCCTTAATTTATAGTTATACTTCAAGCTTGAATATGGCAGATATCGCCTTAAGTTTATCTGCAAAACCCAAGGGATTATTAATTAATTTTATTTGCGTATTATTTTTATCCGGGTTTGGCTTAAAAGCCGCGGTAGTGCCTTTCCATGCCTGGCTTGCTGATGCGCATTCATCCGCTCCTAGTCCGGTTTCTGCGATTCTTTCCGGCATATTTATTAAAACTTTAGGGGTCTATTGCTTAGCGAGGGTCTTTTTTAATATCCTGGGATTATCCGGACAGTTATTTTATGTTTTGATCATTTTAGGTGTTTTGTCCATGGTAGCGGGGGCTTTTCTTGCTATCGCGCAAAATGATATTAAAAGGATGTTTGCATACTCTAGCATTAGTCAAATCGGCTATATTATTTTTGCCTTTGGGATCGGCACACCTTTAGCAATTTTTGGCGCACTACTACATTTATTTAATCACGCAATTTTTAAATCCTTACTTTTTTTAAATGCAGGGGCAATTGAATATTCTACCCAGACGCGTAGCCTGAGTAAACTGGGGGGATTACGAAGCAAGCTTCCGGTAACCGCGGGTACTAGTCTTTTAGGCTCAATGAGTATTTCCGGGATTCCTCCTTTAGGCGGATTCTGGAGCAAGTTGATTATTATTCTCGCGGCAGCGCAAGCCGGATATTTTATTTTTGCTTTGGTTGCGGTCTTAGTGAGCGTTATTACCCTGGCATATTACTTAAAATTTCAGAACTTAGCCTTTTCAGGCACGATTAAAGAAACTTTAACGCAGGTTATAGAAGTTCCTTTGACGATGAAGTTAGCAATGATTATTCTGGCGGTTATCTCTACATTGGCAGGATTGGTACTTTTACCGGGCTTAAGGCCATTTTTACAATCTGCCGCAGATGTTTTAATACGCTAACGCGATGAAGATCAAAATCATTATATTTATTTTGGCATTCTTTACCTGGCTGCTTTTAAGCTGGTCAGTAGATCCAGAGCATTTAATCATTGGTGTTCTCGTGGGTATTTTGATTTGCTTGGTGACCAGTGATATTTTTCTTAATCCTCCTAGGATTTTTAAGAATCCTAGCCGCTATCTTTGGTTTATTTATTATCTCTTACTCTTTACTTGGGAATGCATTAAGGCAAACCTTGATGGAGCTTATCGAGTAGCGCATCCAGATCTGCCGATCCATCCTGGGATAGTCAAGGTTAAGACGACACTTAAATCAGATGTAGGATTAACTTTCTTGGCAAATTCGCTCACACTTAAGCCCGGGACAATGACTGTGGATATTGATAAAGAGAAGGGCTTTTTATATGTGCATTGGGCGGATGTCAAATCGCAGGATATCGAAAAAGCTACGGATTTAATTGTACGTAAATTTGAACGCGTATTAATGAGGATCTTTTCATGAGAAGGCTAAGGTGGTTTCTGGGTTTAATTATTTTAGGTGTTGTTTTTTCCGTGATTCTATTTTATCCCTTGCCGTCTTTATTGGCCTGGCAATCAAATTTATTAAAACGGGCATTTTTTATTCTTTTGCTTTCCGGATCGTTCTCGCTCTGGAGGATATTACGCGGGCCAACAGCAGCTGACCGTGCCGTGGCCTTGGATATCCTAGGGATCCTGATTATTGGTTTTTGCGCGATCTTAGGAATACCTACGGGAAGGGATTGGTATATTGATATCGCAATTGCCTGGGCTCTACAGAGTTTCATTTCTATTCTTGCTTTAGGAAAATACCTGGAAGGAAGGCGTTTTGATGAATGAGACTATCGGATATATATTTATTGGTATTGGCCTAGCGTTTGATTTCTTTGGTTGTTTGGGCCTCTTAAGATTTCCTGATTTGTATAATCGTTTACATTCTTCGATAAAATGCGTGACCCTAGGGACCTCAAGTATTCTTTTCGGTTTATTTTTATATAAAGGTTTTTGTGCTACCGGGATCAAGGCATTACTTTGTATTGTTTTTTTAGTTTTAACTGCTCCAGTTTCCGCACACGTGTTGGCAAGAAGTGCCCATAAGTCCGGTGTAAAGCTTTGGGAAAAATCTCTTTGTGATAAATACAGCGAGGATAAAAATGCGTTATCCTAAATTCCGCGAGTTAAAAGAAGCGCTGAAGGCATTAGTTAAAGGGCCGTATACATCGGACTATCCTTTTAAAGCGCATAAAGCCTACGAGAGGTTCCGCGGCAGGCCATATTTTCATGAAGAAGATTGTACCGGCTGCACTGCCTGCGCCCAGGTTTGTCCAGCTAAGGCCATTGATTACGAGGATACAGTGATCAATGCAAAAGGGAAAAGGAAATTAACTATTCATTGGGATATTTGTATTTTCTGCGGCCAGTGCCAGGCTAATTGTATTACCGAAAAAGGTATCCTGCTTTCCCAGGAATATGATTTTGCTACTACAGAAAATAGGCCGGCTCTTGCGCAGGAAATAGAAAAAGAATTAGCGCTTTGTGATTGCTGCGGGCAGTCTATTGTGCCCTTTGATCAGTACGCCTGGGTAGCAGAGAAGATCGGGCCGTTGGCATTTTCAAACCCCGCGTTATTCTTGTTTTATTTAAGGGTTTTAGGCCTTGCCTTGCAGGACCAGCCCGCGTACAAAGACGGCCTGGAGCTTCGTAGGCCCGACCGGATGAAAATCCTTTGTCCGCGCTGCAGGAGAGAAGCAGCGGTAAAATCATAAGGAGATCCTTCGTCGCCACAATGAGTTAGAAAGGTGGCTCCTCAGGATCAAGAAAAATCCCTATTCATAAATACTTTCAAGGATTTTTCTTGAGATTTTATTTGATTTTTCTTAAGAAAGTATTACAATAAATTTATACTCGAATGTATGTAAAGGAGGTGAAATCAGAGAAATGAGAAAATATTTTTTAATCGTTTTAGCAATGAGTTTAAGTTTTTATTTTTTAGGTTGTGGTAAAAAGCAACAACCGCTCGAAGAAATGCAAGCACCGATGTCTATTGAGTCATTAGGCACAGCTAGCACGCAAGCAAGCGCTACGATTCCGGAAGCAAAACCCGTAGAAACAAAGACGCCTGCAGCAGCAGTTCAAACAGCTACTGAAACCGCAAGCAGCATGCCGAAATTAGAAACTTTACCACCTTCAGGGCCGTATAAACCAACTACTGAGGAGATCCAAACCGCATTGAAAAATGCCGGTTTTTATACCGGAGCAGTAGATGGAAAAAAAGGTCCGATGACCAAAAAGGCGGTGGAGGAATTCCAGAAGGCGAATAATCTTAAGCCAGACGGAAAGGTCGGTCCAAAGACTTGGGTTGCGCTTGAGAAATACCTTAAGGCCCAAAGATAATTCTTAGGGTCTTGAAATTAGGCTTTTTTTGTTGTATACTTTAAATGCCGATAAAGGTAAACCCTTCGAAAGATGGGGACACAAAGCCACAGGCCTACGTTACCATCACGGTAATAGGGCAGCTGGGTTGCCGAAGGAGCGATGGCTAAGGAGTGCTTAGCCTTGAGCCTTTATCGGCGTTCCTTTTAATCCCAACTTATTTTGTTGGGATTTTTTATTTATGATGTTATAATATCCCTAATTATGATGCAATTTCCGAAAGATTTTCTCTGGGGCGCAGCTACCTCTGCTTATCAGGTAGAAGGACAAAATCTATATTCTGACTGGTGGGAATGGGAGAAGAGGGTTGGGCTTAAAGATTTATCCGGTTCTGCCTGCCGCCATTATGAACTTTACAAGGGGGATTTTGCTTTAGCCGGTCAATTGAATCATAATGCCCATCGTTTATCGATCGAATGGGCGAGGATCGAGCCTGAAGAAGGGAAATTTTCTCAGGCAGGGCTTGAGCATTATCTTCAAGTAATAACTTCTCTCAGAGAGCAGCATCTTGAACCAATAGTTACTCTGCACCATTTTACTAACCCTGTGTGGTTTTCTCAAAAAGGCGGCTGGCTCAGCCGCTCTTCTCATAAATATTTCCTGCGTTATGTTCGTTATGTTGTAGAAGCTCTGGGTACCAAGGTGCGTTTCTGGATGACGATCAATGAACCGCAGGTTTATCTCTACCACGGGTTTATTTCCGGGGCCTGGCCTCCGCAGGAAAAGTCTTTTTTAAAAGCCAGGTTTGCGCAGGATAATCTCATTACTGCACATATAAATTCCTATTCCGCAATACACGAGATTTACCAAAAGAAGAACCTAACTCCACCTTTAGTCAGTTTTGCCAATCATATGCAAGCTTTTGTTCCCTGCAATTTGTCATGGAGAAATAAGTTAGCGGTAAAAATCAGGGATAGATTGTTTAATTTCGGCATCTTAGAGAAATTCATCCAGCATAAAGCCTTGGATTTCATCGGCGTGAATTATTATTCAAGAAGCCTGGTGGAATTACATGGTTTAGGGATACTGCGGTTTTTTACGGATACCTGCAATCAAAATCACCATCCGCTGAAAAAAAATTCCCTCGGCTGGGATATTTATCCTCAAGGACTCTACGATTTATTATTAAAATTAAAGAAATACCAGCTGCCGATTATGATTACGGAAAACGGTATCAGTACCGATGACGATAATCTACGCTGGGAATTTATCCGCGAGCACTTAAAAAATATAAGCCTGGCAATGGAAAAGGGCGTAGAAGTTTCAGGATACCTTTACTGGTCGTTAATCGATAATTTTGAATGGGACAAAGGATTTACCCCGCGTTTTGGCCTGATCGAGGTAGATTACCAAACCTATGAGCGCAAGATCAGAGAAAGTGGCCGGAAATTTTCTTTAGTTTGTGCAACCGGAAAGCTGCAAGAAAATGGATAAAGACTTAATATTGCAAGAAATCCCTTTATTTGTGAATTTAACCCGCAAAGAACGCGCGCTGCTTTTGCAAAAATGCGAGGTGGTTGAATTCAGAAAAGGAGAAATCATCTATCGGCAAGGTAGCGCACCGGATGCCTTTTATTGCCTGATCCTAGGCAGGGTTTTGATCTCCGTCTCTGACCTGAGCGGCAATGAAACCCCGCTAGAATATTTACACCGCGGAAAATATTTCGGGATTATTTCGCTTTTAACCGGTGAGGCGCATTCTGTAACTGCTAAAGCGATCAATGATTGTTCGTTATTAGTGATCAAGAAAGATAATTTTGACCTTATCTTAAAACATTTTCCGCACTTAGCCATTGATCTAAGCCGCACATTATGCCGGCGCCTAAAAAATAAGGACCTCCATCAGAAAACAATTTTTGAAAGTACGATTTTTTCTGTTTTTAGTTCCTATTCTCATGCCGGAAAGACGGTTTATGCCTTGAACCTGGCATTAAGCTTAAAAAAAGAGACCCGTAAGTCAGTAATTATCCTCGATATTGCTTCCGGAGAGAAAAAACACAGCCTTCCCGCGAAATTAGAGGCCAGCTCTGATTATCCGATTTTTGATTTAGCGGATAAGGCAAAAAATGATCTTAGGCAAATAAAGAATTTTATCTTTAATAATAAATTCGGTGTTGACCTGGCTTGCCTGAAATACCAGGCAGAGGAGGAGTCCTGTAGTAAGAAATTAGTCGCGATTTTAAGCCTTCTGGTAAATGACTACCATTATATTATCATGGATCTGCCATCTTCCATGGATAATTTTGTTTTTAGCGTACTAAATCAATCTGACCTCATTCATATCTTAACCAGCCCGGAATCAATTGACCTGGGGCGTACGCGTAACCTTGTGGAGCGCCTGAAGGAAGAATTTAATTTTTTAGAAACAAAAATAAAAGTTATTATTAATGAATATAAATTATCAAAGATTTCTTTTGGGGAGCAGAAAGAATTGTTGGGTATGGCGATTTTTGCCACTTTACCGAAGATGGACCTGGTGGCTAAGGATAGGTTAGTGCTCGAAGATCAAGAGAGCGAATATGCCAAGGCAGTCAGGCGCATTGCCAGGCAGGCGAGCGATTCTTTTGTCGGTTTGGCTCTTGGAGTAGGGATGGGTTATGGTTTTTGCCATATCGGGGTTTTAAAAGTGATCGAGGAGCAAAAAATTCCTATTGATATTATCTCTGGTGCTTCAATTGGGGCGATTATTGCCGGGCTTTGGGCAACCGGCAGGTCAAGCGCAGAAATATTGGAGATTACCCAGGAATTTAGAGAGCCAAAATTCATGTGGAGCCTGGCAGATTTTACTTTTCCTTCTCTTGGGTTTATTAAAGGCAATAAAATGTATAAATTTTTGAAGAAATATTTAGGCAATAAGACTTTTTATGACGTACGGCTGCCCCTGAAAGTAATTGCCAGTGACATACGCAGGAAAGAATCAAAAGTTTTTGACCAGGGGCCTTTAGTGGATGCGTTAATGGCAAGCTGTGCTATGCCAGGGGTATTTAAGCCGTTTTTCTTTGGACAAGGATTCTTGCTAGATGGAGGAATTATTACGCCATTACCTACGGAAATCTTGTTTAAAATCGGCGTACGAAAGATTATTGCCGTGAATGTAACGCCTTGCCGTCAGGATATCACCAGTCAATATGAAAAGATCAAAGAGCAGCTTACTGTAACTTATCAGGCAGTAAAAAAGAAGGAATGGTTCAATCTAAAGGCTTACTTAAAAGAAAAATTCAAAACCAATATCCTGGATATTATTTTTAGCAGCGTAGAAGTAATGCAGGCGGAATTAGTAGAGAAGGAAGCGCTACTGGCAGATATAGTTTTACATCCGGATACCTCGGGTATGCATTGGCTAGAACTACACCGTTCGAGCGAATTTGCCAAAAGAGGAGAAGAAGAGGCGCGCAGGAATTTAGATAAAATCTGGCAGGTAATTAATGAATAGAAAACACCCCGCGCTTAAGAGGAATTGCGCGGGTGTGCCCTTGTGGGCAAGGAGAAAGTATGTTAAAATTTTTTATTTTGACCTTAGTATTTATTATTTCAATGAGCGGTTGCACTACTTTGGAAAAAGGGGCAAGGGAGCTCCTGGGGACCTCTACTAGGACGGTTGAAGAGACCCGGCAAGACGCGATAAAGGAAATTTTTAGGTTTGATTTCAATACCTGTTACGAGAAATCTAAGGAAATTTTAAAAGATATAAATACCTATATCTATGCCCAAAAAAAGAATGAAAAATTAATTGCGGTTTTTGTCTCTGAGACAGATACTACCCCTGTGGGTGTATTCTTTAAGGAGATCGACGCTAATAATACCCAAGTCGAAGTATCTTCCCCTAGCAGTTACGCTAAAGAACTGGTTGCCACGAAATTATTTGCTAGGCTAACCATGTTGCTAAATCCCATAGAAGAAAAAGAGCCCAGCCCAAAAAATTAATGGAGATCTTAGAGCATTTAAAGGAACACCTGCAGGGTAAGGTTTTAATTTTGGGGATTGGTAATAGCTTAAGGAATGACGACGCCCTGGGGTCATTGCTTGCCAGCCGCCTGAAAGATAAATTACCCTTTATTGTTTATGATGCCGGGAGCAGCCCGGAAAATTATTTAGGAAAAATTATTCGGGACAATCCCAGTAATATTATTATTATCGATGCGGTAGATTTTGGTGGTACTCCGGGGGAATTTCGGGTTTTAGAGTCAGATGATCTAAAAACAGTCAATCTCTTCTCCACGCATAACGCCTCGCTTTCTTTGACGATTAATTACTTGCAAAGCCATATCAAGGTGGATATAATTATTTTAATTATTCAACCGAAATCCATTGCTTTTGGGGATAAAATCAGCCCTGAAATCGCTAAGACATTACAGGAACTAGAGGAGTGGTTCTGCGCAAAAGGTTCTTAAGATGGTACAAAAGAAAAGAGATAGTTGGGGTTCGCGCCTGGGAATTATTATGGCAGTGGCAGGCTCTGCCATTGGTTTGGGGAATTTTTTAAGATTTCCCGCCAAGGCTGCGGCTAATGGCGGTGGCGCCTTTATGATCCCCTATTTTGTTTCATTATTTTTGTTAGGTATACCTCTTATGTGGATAGAGTGGACCCTTGGCCGTTATGGCGGCGGGTTTGAACATGGGACTGCTCCCGGGATATTTCATAGTCTCTGGCAAAAGAACAGATTTATTAAATATTTCGGTGTCATCGGTATTTTTGGGCCGCTGGTAATATTTATCTATTATACCTATATAGAGTCCTGGACCCTGGCTTATAGTTTTTTTGCCCTTCTTGGTAAATATGGCAGAATTACTGATCAGCAAACGATGCACAGTTTTTTAAGCGGATACCAGGGTTTAGAGAAAAATCAGTTTTTTAGCGGCCTCGGCCCGGCTTATTTTTTCTTTTTGATTACTTTTATTTTGAATATCTGGGTAATCTATTATGGGATTAAAGGCGGGATTGAGCGGCTCTGTAAATGGGCAATGCCGCTTTTATTTGTTTTTGGCCTGGTATTATTAATCAGGGTAATCACTTTAGGTACGCCTGATTTGAGTAAGCCTACCTGGAATATCGCCAATGGTTTTGGATTTTTATGGAATCCTGATTTCTCGGCGCTAAAATCCGCTAAAGTCTGGCTGGAGGCTGCCGGGCAAATATTCTTTACTTTAAGTGT
>JAQUNE010000021.1 GCA_028717765.1 Candidatus Omnitrophota bacterium
CGGAAAGCATAAAATTATCGTCTTCAAAAATAACTCCCTTAATCCCAAAATCTTTAGAAAGCTTCTCCATTAAATCCGCGATGTACTCTGCACTGTGCATCTTAATCTTATTGCCAAATGTTTTTCTGTCACAAAATAAGCAACTCCCCGAACAACCGCGAGAAGTAACTAAGGAAGCAGAAGGCAGGTATTTTATGCTTTGCGTACTCGGGCGATAGTAATTGCTTAATTTAGGCAAAAGGTCAAATGCCGGAAATGGCAACTCATCCAAATTATCTATTCTTTCGCGCTGACCGGTAAAAACAACTTTACCATTTTCTCGAAAAACAATTCCCTTTACCAAACGTAAATCTTTCCCCATTGGCATTTTTAATAATTCTACAATTGTTTTCTCTCCTTCGCCGATCACCCCAAGGTCAAAACAGCGGTTATTTAACATTGTCTCTTCCGGTAAAGCCGTAAGGTGGCAGCCTCCAATAATAACTTTAGTTTCCGGGATGCTCTTTTTCACTAAAGAAGCTAGTTTTATGGAATTTTGCAGTGCCATAGTAGTTAAACTAATGGCAAGAAATTCCGGAGGGTTCTTTAAAATTATTTCCAGGGTCTGCTCTAAAGTAAGTTGAAGAGCTAAGGCATCTAAGATCGAGGTTTTAAATCCAGCTGCTCTTACGGCTGCAGCCAAATAAGCTAAGCCAATCGGCGGCTCTACTGACCCAGCCTGCGAAAGCACTCCGTATCGCTGGGCGGTAGTCAAAGGCGGATTAAGAAAAATAATTTTCTCTTTTTCTCTGGGTATCATTTTAAGCTTTAATTCTTAATCGAAAACGAATTGCCTCTTCAAGGATCTTAAAGATAACAGCAATGGATGAGAGCCTAGAAAACCCATTCTCGCGGGGAAAATAGCGAGTGCCAAATTGGATGATCTTTGCCTTACGGCGCCTGGCCTTAATCAATATTTCCGCGTCAATAAAAGATCCCTCTGAAGATAAGTTTAATTCTTTTAAAATCTCGGATCTAATTAATTTAAAAGAAAAGTTTACGTCTCTAACCTTTAGGTTGAATAAGGCTCTGATAAAAAGATTATAGATCGAGGAGTAAACGCATCTTTTCACCCCTTCCTCGCTACGGTTTAGACGGTAGGCCGAAACTATATCTGCTTTATTTTCCAAAAGGATTTTTATCGCTTTCTTAATCTCCCTGAGGTCGAATGGCATATCTATATCGGAATACAAAACATACTTTTTAGAAACGAGATTAAAACCTGTTTTAAGGCTGCCCCCAAGTTTTCGATTTTGCTTATGATGGGCGATTTTGATCCGCGGATTCTCCCTTGATAACTGATCGGCCATTTCTCCGGAACCGTCAGTAGAGGCATCATCAACTATAATAATTTCGTAATCCGCGGTTATCTCTTTAACAATAGAGATGGTTTTCTCTACTGTATTGCGTAGATAATCTTTCTCGTTTAACATCGGAAAAACAATAGAAAAGTTCTCGATAGCCTCTTGCACTTTTATTCGATCCTCGCGATCTCTTTGTAGCGGCTGGCAATTTTTTTTACCTGCCCGGATAACTCATAATCCAAAACCTTTTGCAGACAGTTAGCACTCATCTCTTTTAGAGAGCGGCTATTATTAATAAGCTTTCTTATGTTTTGCGCAAGTTCAATTGGCTGATCATACTGATGCAGGTATCCGGTAACCCCGCTCTCTACAAACTCCGGGATCCCCCCGATCTCCGAGGCTAATACAGGAGTACCTGTAGCCAAAGCCTCCATAATCGTTACCGGCGCGTTCTCCGGCCAAACCGAAGGCACGATCAAAACGTCAACATTCCGGAACATTTCCTGGATCTCTTTATTATTTATCTTTCCATAAAAAGTTACCACCTCTGTCAAATTTAAATTTTTTGCTAAACTCTTGCAATAATTAAAAAACAGTTCCTCCCCGTTTCCCACAATTGCCAATGACACCTTTTCTCTCTCTGCTTTGCTGAGTAAAGAAAAGGCCTCAAGCAGCTTTTCCAGGCCCTTATGTTCTATAATCTGCCCGATAAATCCAAATCTAATCTTTTGGGAGCTGGTTTTTTGAATATTCTTGAACCTCTCGAGATTGATCCCGTTGTTGATTACCTCTATCTTTTCCTCGGGCATTGCGCAATTAATGAACCTCTCCTTGAGGTATTGGCTTGGCGAAATCAATAAATCTACCATCTTTAGATAATGCATAAAGGCTTGGTTTCTTTCGCTTAAAGAAAATGATTTCCCGTAATCATCGAAAAGCGTCCTCTGGCAATGCGTACAAGCTTGCCCTTTTTTCTCACAAAGCTTCCCCTTATCGGTAATCAAAATATTCTTAAAACAGATCGGCCAGAAATCATGCATGGTCATAACTATAGGAATATGCAATTGCCGGACTGCTTCGAGCATTTTTATAGACAAAGGAAAAATATTATGAAAATGCACGATATCCGCAGAGGTCTCTAGAAGTTCTTTGCGGAATTCCGCGAGTAATGTTTCTTTTCCCGTAAACGAAGTTAATTGTTCAAAATCAACAGAATGAAGATTAATCCGGGAAATATCAAAATTACGCCTTTCCTTTCTTTTAACGTGCCGCTTGTCTTTATTATCGAGTTTACCTGCAAAAATTTTTACCTCAAAGCCGATTTTTTTAAGTTCATTTGCCTGTTCAAAAGCTACGATTTCTGATCCTCCGATAAAATAAGGATCGAACAAATGGCTGACTATAAGTACGCGGTTTCTTTTTCTAATCCGGTTATAGGTATCAAAAACCTTGCTGCCAACATGCTCTAGCGAATACGACTTAAGTTTTTCCTTGCCTTTTTCCCCTAACTTTCTCGCCAGCTCATGATCAAACAAGAGTAACTTAATTTTCTCCTTGAGATCTTGCGGATTCCTACATTGTGCGCATAACCCTGCGTCTTTAATAATCTCTGGGATAGCTCCTTTATTTAAACCAACTACCGGTTTTTTGTGCCTCCAGGCTTCTAAAAAGACAATGCCAAAAGATTCTGCTTCTGAGGCAAGCACTAAAACATCCGAAAGTTCTAAAAGGCAGTCTTTTTCTTCCTCTGAAACAAAGGGGAAATTAATAATTTTAATCCTGCCCGTATCCGACAAGGTGGAATAATATTTAAGGAATTTTTCTGTGTCCGGGCCTACCAAAAAAAGCTGTACGTCTATATTCTCTTCCTGAGAAATCATTTTCGCTGCTTCGACAAGCTGGGCAATTCCTTTGTACATCTCTTTTCTGCCGAGAAAAATTATGGTCTTAGCTCCAGGAGTAATTGCGTATTTCTCTATCAACCCTTGTTCAATGGCATCATTTTTAGTCTCTTTATTATTGCCTGCCTGCGCCATAGGAATACCTGTAACGATAATGCGTTGCGGCTCAATACCATTATTTATAAAATATTGCTTTTCGTAATCTGTCATTACAAAGACTGCGTCTACTGTTTTTAAGATACGATAAAATATTTTTCTTTCATAATGGGGATGCCCGGGATGAAAATAAGGAGTAATAATAATTTTTTTCTTTAGCAGCTTGGCCACCCAATAGCCAACCACAGTATGAAAATACGGAAAGTTATGTAAATGAATAATATCCGCGTGCCTAAAGTCGCTAAAGGTGGCGGCGTACATCTGAAAAGAATGCGGGCTATGACTAAAAATACATCCGATTTCTGTTACTGATAACCCAGGGGTTTTCAGTAAAAGGGCTCTTGTTATTAGGGTTAATTTTCTTGAATAAAATTTCCAAAGGTCGTATCTTCTGACAAATACGCCTTGATCAAAATCGAAAGCTCCTAGGTTGAAATATCGTTGATTAAGTGGCAGGGGTTTATAAAATTCTTCTAAGCGGTAGAGGTTGATGGTGGATACCTGGGTCATTACTCCTCTCTCAGAGAGAAATCGGCAGATATTACTACACCAGGTCTCCGATCCGCCTATAGCGGGCAAATAACGGCTAATAAAATGTACTACTTTCATAATTAAATTATTTTAGCATTCCAGCCTCTGTAAAATCTGAATTCGATTCTGAAAACTACCCTGCTTATTAAGGATAACTGCGGCAAGTAAATAAAGCCCCGGCTCAGAAAAGGTTCCCCGCCAAAAATCAACTAATTCTTTTTTCTCTTTACTGATTTCTTCAGTAAAAATCATACTTCTCTCCCAGTCATAGGACATCTCTAATAGACAATGATCTCTTGGCTTAATCGTCACCTCTACGGCAGAATATGCAAAGTGCCGGTGCGGATGAGAGCGATTTTGATAAGGATAGATATCGATCATTAATCTTACCTTTTCTTCTTTAAAGCCTTTATTGGCTATTTTAATTATATATTCATTTATCTGGAGAGATTTTGCGCTATAGGTTTTGGCAAAGAATTGCGCGACACAAATATCGGCCTCCTTTTCTTTCTTTTTACTCCAAAAGAAAGTATTCGGCAGTTT
Organism: Candidatus Omnitrophota bacterium; assembly: GCA_028717765.1. The sequence continues at coordinate 4,475 of JAQUNE010000021.1, forward strand.
ACAAAATAAGCGTTTTATCTTTTTTAAAAAGGAAAGTACCGGCCAAATAAACGGCTTTACCAAAAGCCGATAGGTCTCTGAATTATAAAACTTCGATAACTCCTCAGTTTTTTCGATAATAATTCTTTCCTTGGTGCCAATCTCTTTATCCTTGATCTTGATAGCCTGTGCCTGAGATAAAAGTTCTTCTCTCTGAGACAAAAGCTCCCCATTAAGCAGTTTTATCTCTTCAAGCCTTTCCTGAATAGAGCGTTCTTTTTCTTGAATAGAGCGTTCTTTCTCTTGAGCTAAACCATTTAATTCGCTAATCTGGAGGTTTCTCTTTTCCAGTTCTTTGTCACGAAGCCTTATCTCATTAAGTTGAGACTGATTTAGCTGGTCTTTTTCTTGGATTGACCTGCCTAATTCGCTAATCTGGAGGTTTCTCTTTTCCAGTTCTTTGTCACGAAGCCTTATCTCATTAAGTTGAGACTGATTTAGCTGGTCTTTTTCTTGGATTGACCTGCCTAATTCGCTAATCTGGAGGCTTCTCTTTTCTAGCTCAGCTTGCAAAGTAACAGCCTGTTGCTGAATTTCTTTGGTTTTAAAATCTAATTCTACCCTAAAAGAATGTTTTTGATACTCTCCGATCGTCTCAACATTTTTCCTAACTTCAGAGATGATCTCTTTAGCTTTGTTATTTTTGTAATGCTTGACCAATTTTGCGGAAAGTAAAATCAAAATTTTTTGAAAATCTGCTTGCGGCAGCCTAATGATGTCCCCAAAATTACAAATACTTTCCGGTAATTTATCGGGGAAATGCTTGGCAATAAAAAGCAGCCTATTTTTGATAATGAAAAATTGCCTTAATTCTTCTTTTTGTTTTGAACCGTGCAACCTGTGCTGCACGACACTGCCCGGTACATATAAAATCCTCCAGCCTTTCTTTCTCACGCGAAAGGCCATGTCTACATCTTCCATGTACATATTAAAGTCTTCATCGAAAAACCCTACCCCTTCTAAAACTTTCTTCCGGTATAAAGCAGCGCAATTGGATATACTTTCCACCTCGGTAATCTGATTGTACTGCTGCTTATCTTCTTCCAAAAACCCTTTATCCGCCCAATTTAAATTTGGGAATTGAATGTGGCCCACGCTTTGAATCCTGCCATCCGGCAGAAGGATCTTGCTCCCCACCGCAGCAACCTGGTCGTCTTTATCGATTACCTTGATCAATTCATTCAGCCAGTTTTTTGCTACCTTGGCATCGTTATTGAGAAATGCGACATATTTTCCTTTGGCATTTGCTATTCCTAAATTATTAGCCAGGCAATAGTTATTATCCTGGCTAGAAATAATTTTAGTCTGGGGAAAATTTGCTTGCACATAGGCAAGAGAATCATCCTGGGAACCATTGTCCACAAGAATCGTTTCTAATTTCTCCTTTGGGTAGTCGAGGCCTATCAATGATTGCAAAAGATCCGGTAGGAGGTCTCTTCCATTATAATTCGCGCTCACCACACTTACCAATGGCCAATCCTGCTGGGTCATTTTATTGCCTCCATTTCCAACTATGTTCAGCATAAACCGTACCGTGGTCTTCTCGATTGAATACCATGTGCATCGGATAGATCCCGTGATGCAAGACTAAAAATTCTTTTTTCTTTTCATTCCAGATGCCCAGAGAAACCTTATATTCCCCTGGCAATAACGGCAGGCGGGGAAAAATAATTTGGTAATCCCTGGAAATTTTTCGTATTATCCCCTGACAATAAACGCGGTCACTTCTGTAAAAACCGGCCCATAAATAATTATCCTGCCCAAGGCCTCCTATGCCCGTAAATTTGATCGTTAGTTTAACAAAATCATTGGTATGGAAAGAGTTTTTTTCCTGCCCCTGCTTATCGCAAAACTTTACCTGCTCTAATCTAATGCCTTGATAATCCCTTTTTTCTCCCCAATGCCCTTCTAATATTTTTAGATCGAGATTATTTTTTTTAAAATCTACTGCCTTCTTTGGCCAGGCAATAAACGGGATATTTAAAAGCTCGTTAGTTTTATTTTCTTTTCCTTTGATTAATAAAGAATAATAACCATTATGATAATTATATGCCAGGGTTTCAAATTTATCCCAGATAGCAACGGAAATACGGTAATCTCCGGGTGCTAGGGAAAGCTTACGAAAATTTAGCAAGAAAATACCTCTTCCTTTTTTTAATTCTTGGATCCTGTGCCCATCAAAAGCGGTATTTGGCCCATAACAATATACGCCATCGTTGCGGAAAATCGCAATTCCAAAATGCGGCTCCTTGATATTGGCGAGTGCCTGAAAAGTCACCTTAACCCTCAAGGGTTCTTGGCTTTTTATGCTTAAGCAGCTCAAGCCAAACCTATTTTGTAATTCTAATTTTTCAATAATTACTTCCAGGGTACCCAACTGCTTACCCCAGTTCTCCATATCCTGCGCCCACTTTTTTGTATTTTCGAACAAAACTGCTTCTTTTTGGGAAGGGCCGACAAAAAAATTCTCTGTCGCTAATAACTTACGGTAATGGTTGATTCCTTCTAAAGTCTCACCATAGAATAAAAGCTTGCCGTGATCAAGTAAGGCGGTTTTATCGCAAATTCTTTCCATCAAATCCAGATTTTGATTGGTGATCACCAAGGTCTTTCCCGCGCGCTTAAAATCCATAAGTTTTTCAAAACATTTATTCTGAAAAAGCAGATCCCCCACTGCCAGAATTTCATCGATGACCAAAATATCAAAATCCAGATTAGCAATAATACTAAATCCTAGGCGAAGACGCATTCCTTGTGAATAAGTCCCCAGCGGTAAGTTGATAAAATTACCCAGCTCGGAAAAAGCAATGATCGAAGGAAGTTTATTTTCGATTTCACCTCTTCTGGCCCCCAAAATCGTTGCATTTAAAAAAATATTTTCCTTCCCCGTTAATTCATCTTGAAAACCAACGCCCAGGTTAAATAACCCCAAGGTCCTGCCCTTGATATTAACCTTGCCTTCTGTAGGCGATAAAACCGAGGCAATAATATTTAAGAGTGTAGTTTTCCCCGCGCCATTTCTTCCGATTACTCCGATTATATGGCCCCTACAAATATCCAAAGATACTTCTTTCAGGGCCCAAAAATCCTCAAAATTCATCCCGCTGGTTCTGGTTTGTTTCCCGGCAAAGGGGTATTTCTTCCCAACTCCCAGCAGTTCAATTGTCTTTTCGTTTTGCATAGTGGCAATCATTTTCTTTAGTATGCCAGATAATCGTTAATCAGTTTTTGGCTTTTCCTATAGAATAAAAACCCCAGTGACAAAATCAACACCGAGAAAAAAAACGTGAGAATCACCATCGGCCCCCAAGCAATATTTTGTTCTACTGACTGATAAAAACCTTTTAAAAGGGTAAGCCTATATAAATTTAAAATGCAGACAAAAGGGTTGAAGAGATATAAGACGTATATTTTTGGGGAGACTGTATTTTTCACCAAAGAAAGAGAATAAAAAACCGGTGTAAGATAGAATAAGATCTGCAGCAGTACTTCCAAGATATATTTTGTATCGCGCCACTTAAGATAAAAAATGGAAACTAATAAAGCCAGGCCAAATGTGACCATAAAATGAAGGACAAAAACCACCGGCAAAAAAATAATAGCAATAGGTAACCCTTTTAAGATAAAGAATGACGCAGCAATTAATATCCCCAAGGAAGGAATTAAATTTACCCCATTTGCTAAAACCAAAGAAAGAGGGATTAGATAGTGAGGGAAATTTGCCTCTCTGATTAAATTTCGGTTATCCATCAGGCTCGTCACCGAAGAGGTTAATGCCTCTTGAAAAAAACGCCAGGTAAATACCGCGCTCATGAGATAGATTAAAAAGGGAGCTTCGGGAACACTGACTTTCATAAATACAGAAAAAATTAGATAAAGTATTGCTGTAAATAAAAGCGGAGAAAGGAAAGCCCAAAAAAAACTTAAAAGCGGCCTCCGATAGCGCGCCCTGAGATCCTTAGCAACCAGCTCACGGATAAGCGAGCTTCTGGATAATATTTCTTTGACAATATTTATCATTTTAAAATCACCTAAAGAAACACTTCTGCTGTTTTTTTGCCATCCAGTAAACAATCTTCCATTGACTTATAACTCCATGACCCGTAACGACCAATGGGAAAAATCTGATTTTTTTCTAAGAAGCTGTTTACTGTTTTCACTGCTTCTGCTCTGGCGCGATCATAAATAATGTAACCGTATTTAATCTGATTAATATCCTTAACCAAAATCTTATTGGTTGATTTGATAATTTTAGTTGAAATTAATCCTTTAATCGCCCTTTCTACAATCGTATTTTTATCGATCGGCCTCTCTTTCGAATATGAAACTTCTATATATAAAGAGCTTGTCTTCTGAGGAGAGAGCTCCGGAGAGAAATTTTTAGGAAAACCAACGCGGAAAAAAACGAAGCTTTTTTCGGGAAAATAGACCCAATGCTTATCAGGCATGATTTCCCCCGAAACCCCTAAGTTTAGGTTAAAGATAGAATTATACCTTAAACTCTTTAACGCCACAGATACCTCACTAGGCAGGCATTTGTTTAAACGCAGAATTTCCGGCAAGGCAAGCGTGGAAATCAAGAAATCATATTGATATTTTTTTCCGTTCTTAAAATGGAGCTGTTTATTTTTTATATCCAAATAATCCGCTTCATGCCTAAGGTAGAGATTTTTGATTTGTGCGCAAAAATGGTTCGAGATCTCCTGGATCCCTCCTTTTTTTGGATACCAAAAAACCGCGTTATATCCAAAGGCCTTTTTATTCTCACGAATTGCTCCGGAGATCACTTCTTTTAAAGTAGGTTTTGGAATAAAGCCTTCGAACCAATCACAGGTTAAATTAGCAGGGTGTTCTGTCCAAAATTTATCATTATACGGTACCATAAAATGCTGAGAGATCCCCTCGCCAAAAGAACAATTGATCCAATCAAGGAAGGTATTTTTGCTTTGTTTTTCTTTCTGTGAGAGGCGTTGCGCACGGATAAAACCAGAAAGGCATTCTTTAATTACTCTGCGCGGTAAACCGTAGAGATTCGCCTGAAAAGGATAGCGCGTAAAACGACTATGCGAATAGATCCAGGCACTTTTCTTATGTTTTAGTAAATTTCCCTTGAGTAAATTTTTTGCTAAAGCAAATGTGTACGGATCGCGAAAATGTAATAAGTGCCCGCAATTGTCGAAGGTAAAACCATCCAGCTTTTTTGAACGGCACAAACCACCAGCCTGCTCTTCTTTTTCAAAAAGTAGGCAATTGCTGCCTTTTTTCTGCAGGTGCCAAGCAGCACTTAAGCCAGATAACCCCGCGCCTAAGATCAAAATTCTTTTTTTAGTCATTGATTCTTACTTTAGACATAGTTTTTGCTAAACCTAATCCTACCAAAACCACAATGATTACCGTGGTAATACCCTGCCGGTAAGAAGCAAAATACGTAATCATCCCAGCGAAAACAAAAAAAAGGTTCCAGAAAAGCGTAAAATACAAAGCCTTTTTCTTAGAATACCCCATTACCAGGCACCTTAACACCAAATGGTCGTTGCTTTTTTTAAAAGGGACCTTCTTCTTGAGCAAGCGCATTAAAATTAAAAACAAGGTATCATAGATTGGAAATCCTAAAATTAATACTGGGCTAACCAGGGCGATTTTCTTCTCCATTGGCGCGAAGCTCATCATTAAAGAAATTGCTGCCAGGAGAAAGCCCAAAAAGTGGCTTCCGGCATTGCCCATATAAACTTTCGCCGGGGGAAGATTATACAGCAAGAAGCTTAAGATGCTCGCAATAAGGGCCAAAGAAAAAATCATACTTCTAAGATCATGGCCAAAAAAAGCAATAAGAAAAAAAGCCACGCTTACGATCAATCCGGTAAGAGCAGCTACACCATCCATAATATCCAAGTGGTTAAAGGCATTGGTAATTGCCAATACCCAGATGATGGTAATAATTATATTTAACGCGCTGCCAATAAAAATTATCTGGGTTTTAATACCGAAAAAAACTAATATTAAGGCTCCAATTATCTGAAGTAAAAATTTCACCCCTACCGATAACTCGCGCCAGTCATCAATCACCCCGAACGCCAACATCAGTAATGAAGCAAAAATCAAACCAAAGGTTTCTCTTGTAGCAAGGCCGTTTAGATAAATAAAACAAAAACTGGTTAAGATAAAAGCTGTTGCCAAGGAAATTCCACCTACCAGAGGAATTTCCTGAGCAATCAAGAGCTTATATTTTTGAGAAATCCCCTTCAAAAAGAAAAGTAAAAGCGTTCCAGTAAGAAACGCCCCTAAGATAATAATTAAAGCGTTAATTATGGACATATTCATCAGCAACAGTATCCATTCCTTTACTTACGATAAAATTTTTGTAGAGTTGTTGATAATGCCTGCAGGAGTCACGGAAATAAAAACCATCTTGCAAAGACTTCCTGGAAAATGTACTCATCGATTGCCTCAAAGCACCATTTTGTAAAAGCAGGGTCAATTTTTCTGCCATTTTGAAAATTTCTTTTGGCTGCACCAAAAATCCATTTTTACCGTCGGCAACGACTTCTCTTATCCCCCCGGTATCCGTAGCTACCACGGGACAGCCGCTTGCCAATGCCTCAAGCACAGAAATCGGCAGCCCTTCCCAAAGAGAGGTCAGCACCAACACGTTAGTTTCGCATAATATTTCGGGGATGTCCCTGCGCCATCCGGCAAGTATAATCTTTTCCTCTAGATGCAGCTCTCTAATCAGTTTCTCAATCCCTTGACGTAATTTTCCGTCACCGATCAACAAAAATTTTACTTCTGGGAGAGTTTTTAGTACCAGGTTGGCAACACGAATAAAATCAAGCGGAGATTTTTGCGGCTTAAAGCAAGAAATATTGGTTACCAAAAGGTGATCTGCACTTATACTAAGCTCTGCCCTAAATCTTCGCCCTGCCGTTGGTTTCCCAAAGAAAGCAGGTTCGATTCCATAACGGATCAGCTGATATTGATCGTTTCTTCCGACAGAATGGCGTAACCCCATTTCTCGATCTGCCTGAGAGACCACAACTATTTTATCGCTAAACTTGGCAATTTGTTTTTCCAAATAAATATATAAACTGCGATAAAGCCAGGGCTGATATTCATGAAAAGGCCATCCATGAACAGTATGAATCACGCATTTGGCTCCGGCTAATTTGGCGGCAAAACGGCCAAGAATTCCAGCTTTTGAACTATGGGTGTGCACAATTTTAATATTATTTTTTTTAATAAAGCGATAAATTTCAAAGAGAGCCAGTAGGTCCTTAAAGGGATTTATCGCACGCACTAAACAGCTTGATTTTCTTAAAGTTATATTATCTATCTTTAAAACATCCTCAAGTAATAATCCTTCCTTCGCAGTAAAGAGAAAGATATTAAATTCGCAGGTTTCCCCAAGGCCCTGGATCAGGCTTAAGAGCTGTTTTTGTGCTCCGCCTAGCTCTAATTTAGTGACTATAAAGAGAAGGTTAATCCTAGCCATCTTAGGCTTATTATAAGCTTTTTAGAAGAAATAATCAACAGATCCGCGGTAGAGGCTCGCTGGTCAACATATCCACAATCCGCTGAGTTCCCAGCAAGGTGCTTAATACGACGCGGCCAGCATATTTCTTGGTCACTGTGCCGATAATTCTCGCATTTTTTCCCAGCGGATCTTTCTTTAAAAAATGCACTACCTGGTTTGCGGCATTCTTGCTGACAATTACCACTGCTGCTCCTTCATTCGCAACATACAAAGGGTCAATACCTAATAATTCACAGGCAGTTCTTGCCTGAGTGCTAATCGGGATCTGGCCTTCCTCAAGCAAGATACCTAGCCCCCTTGCTTGCGCCACCTCATTTAAGGTAGTAGCCAGCCCTCCTCTGGTAGGGTCGCGCATAAACTTAATTGCATTTGTCTTTTTAAAAAGCGGGAGCAATAAATTATTTAAAGCCGCACAGTCGCTTTTAATATGAAAATCCAATCCCAGGGATTTTCTCCGGGCAAGTACTGCTAATCCATGCTGAGCAATGTTAGCGGTAATGATCACTTTGTCCCCAGGTTCAAGGTTTTGTGGAGATAGTTTCTTTTTACTGATGATCCTGCCGATACCTGAGGTATTAATGAATAATTTATCGCAAGCGCCTTTTTCTACTACTTTAATATCACCAGTTACAATAGCTACGCCGGCTTTTTTAGCGGCTAAGGCAATTGAATCGGTAATCTTTTCCAATAAAGCAAGCTCTAACCCCTCTTCTATAATCAAGGCTAAAGAAAGATATTCCGGATGAGCACCCAGCATTACCAGATCATTTACCGTGCCGCAGACGGCCAGCTTGCCGATATCTGCCCCGGGGAAAAATAAGGGAGACACGACAAATGAATCCGTAGTAAAAGCTATTTTCTCTTTATAATCTAAATACGCGCTGTCAGTAAGCTCTCTCAACACGGGATTATTTAACCTGGAAAGGAAAACTTCTTTAATTAACTTGTGCGTAAAGACACCACCGCTACCGTGCCCTAAAAGAATTCTTCTCTCTTTCATTGGATTAAACCTCTATGCCTGAAACAAAAAGATCGTGTTTTAGCTGATGGGGGCTAGTAAAGAGGAAGCCTTTGATTCCTAAAGTTTGAGCGCTTTCCACTAATTCCTTTCTGTCGTCAACATAAAAGGTCCTCTCCGGGCAAGTCCCTAGGAAGGAAAGTGCCTTTTGGTAAATCGCCTGCTCAGGCTTGGCTAACCCAAGCTCAAAAGAAGTAAATACATGATGGAAAATTTTAAAGACCGGGAATGATTTTTTTAAATATTCAAAGTGCAGGAAGTTCACGTTGGAGAGCACCGCGGTTTTATAGCGGTCCTTAAGGTGACTCGCGATGCGAAATACCGCACGATTCTTCGCGCTAAAGAAGAAAATCTCGTTCCAAATCGGTAGGAAGGTCTGGTAATCGATTTTCAAATTTAGCATCTTTTTTACCTCTAGAAAAAATTCTTCAGGGGAAACCTTTCCCGCTTCAAAAAGTGTAGTAATCTCTGAATTAAAAAATAACGCGTAGATCTCTTCACCGGACTTATTGGAAAAATGTGCAATTCTCCTGGCTGCGATCATATGATCAAAATCAATCAGCACATTACCCAAATCAAAAATTATCGCTTCGATCTTACCGTTATCCATCAATTATTCTTTTCTTTTGTCTTTCTGAAGAGGTCAAGAAACCGATCCTCATACTCTCTGTAAACATTCCATTTATCCAGCATAGATTTTAACTCATGCGCCTTTGAGATATCTGTTTTTGCCTCGGTAAAAAGCTTTTCGATTTTATCCTTTATGGA
>JAQUNE010000022.1 GCA_028717765.1 Candidatus Omnitrophota bacterium
CTTACTTAAATGATAAAGCGAATTATCGAGGTAGCTATAATTTTGATTTTCGTTGGCCTTTTTATCTATATTGGCCGGGGTAAATTAGCGGCGAATTATTATAACCGCGGGGTAGAATATTTTGACCGCGCCAAATACAGCCAGGCAATTGATTATTTAAAACGTTCCCTAGAAATAGATCCCTTGCGTGCGCCCACCCATTATACTCTCGCCGGTACTTACAGCGCAAATAACATGGAAGACAAAGCAATACAGGAATACAAAAAAACCATAGAGCTCGATACAAATTATATTCCGGCTTATTCGTCTCTTGCAGAGATAGAGTTAAATCATGAGCGATTTGAAGAAGCAAATAACTTAGTGAATAAGGCTTTAGCTAAAGCGCCAACTAATTCTAAGTTAAAGGACTTACAGGGAAGGATTGCTTTCGGATATGCAGCGAAATGTTTATATGATGGCGTGGATGCTTTTTTGGCAAACAATAAACCTAAGGCATTCGAACTTTTAAATAAAGCGTTGGAGATAAAGCCTGATTTCGCCTATACGTATTACATATTAGGATCTCTATATCATGCCGAAAATAAGCTTTCAGAGGCAAAGGAAAAATTAGAGCAGGCAGTGGTTCTGGACCATAAATTATGGCTTGGCTTTAAGCTTTTGGGGGATATTTATTTTGAGGAAAAAAATTATCCTAGCGCGATAGAGAATTATAAAAAAGCAGTAAGTATCAATAATAAAGATGCCGGATTACAGAATAATTTAGGTTTAGCGTTGATGGAAGAAGAGAGCTACGGTGAGGCAATTGTCTTTTTAAAAGAAGCTGTGAGGCTTGACCCGAAAAATATAAACTTGCGTTATGGTTTGGCAAGCGTTTATCGCGATAAGGCAGATCCGGAACAGGCGATCAGGGAATATCGCAAGATCATTGAAATTGTTCCGGATTATCCGAATATCCATAATGATCTAGGTGATATCTTTACAGCAGCAGGTAATGATATAGAAGCGGAAAAAGAATACCAGCAGGAGATCGAGCTGGACCAGCGTAAACTGGCTCAAGATCCTGATAATCCTGCAGCGCTCTATGCTTTATCCCGCGCCAACTTCGGACTGAAGGAATACGATTTGGCAAAGGAATTTGTGGAAAAGGCCATCAGGATCGATTCTAAGAACCGGGATTTTTATTTAATGCTCGGGCAAATCGAAAAGAAATTGGGTAACTACGATGCGTCCCTGGACTCCTTAAATAAGTCTAAAGAGCTTTCGCCAGGAGTAAAATTCATCGAAAGAGATATCGAAGATTTGAAGAAGAACTTAGCTCCCTAAAATCTCTTGCAATTAACTTTAATTTGTGATAATTTAAAACATCTCCTGCCATAAAATTAACCCATTTAACAAAAGAGAAAAGAATGAGTGTATTACACTTAACGGACAACGATTTTAAGAAAGAAGTTCTTCAGTCAGAGCTACCGGTATTGGTGGATTTTTGGGCTCCTTGGTGCGGGCCATGTAAAGCAATCGGCCCGATTGTCGAGGAATTGGCAAAAGAATATCAGAAAAAAATCAAGGTGGCAAAAATTAATATTGATGAGAATACTGCGACTGCGACCAATTACGGTATAATGTCCATACCAACGGTAATGTTTTTTAAAAATGGTAAAGTTGTTGGGCAGGTTGTCGGGGCGATCAGTAAGTCTGAATTTAAAAAGAAGATCGAAGCCAATCTTTAATGAAGAAAATCTTTATTGCCGCCACTAAACAAAATGACGGCAAAACCACGGTTTCTTTAGGGTTAATCCGTAACTTCCAGGAGAGATTTAAGAAAATCGGTTTCATCAAGCCCATCGGCCAGCGATACCTTGAAGAGGAAGGCCTGAAGATAGACGAGGATTCTTGGTTAATCGAAGAGGTCTGCGGGATCAAATGCGGGCTTAAAGACATGAGCCCGATTGCCGTAGAGAAAGGTTTTACCGAAAGGTTCATTGCCCGGCCTGATAAAAAACTGATTACCGGCCAGATCAACGAAGCTTATAAGCGGGTTTCCAAGCATCAGGATTTAGTAATTATCGAGGGCACTGGGCACGCAGGTGTGGGTTCGGTATTTGATCATTCTAATGCCTATGTAGCAAAACTCTTGGGTTCCAAGGTAATTATTATTTCTTCCGGAGGAATTGGCAGGCCGATAGACGAGGTAGTCTTAAATAAAGCCCTTTTTGATAAATTTGGCGTGAAGGTCCTGGGAGTAATAGTGAATAAGGTACTTTCTACCAAGTTTGAAAAAATTAATACCCTGGTAAGAAAGGGCCTTAAACAGCAAGGGATCAATGTTTTGGGCGTTATTCCTTATAATCCTTTACTTGCCTTGCCTACGCTTGAGCAAATTTTAGAGGAAACCGATTATAAAGTCTTCTGCGGAGAAGATTTTTTAGAAACTTCTGTGGCGCATGTTTTAGTGGGGGCAATGAAACCCAAGGATGCGATTAAATATATCAGCGACGATAGCCTCCTGATTACTCCTGGAGACAGGGAAGATATGATTACCACTGCCCTGGGTTGTTTCCGAGAGAGTGATAAAGAAAGACTAAAAGTTTCCGGGATCATTTTAACCGGAGAAAATCTACCTGATAAATCAACGATGGATTTATTGGAAAAGGCAAAGATTCCTGTTTTGTTGGCGAATAGTGATACCTATACCGTGGCTTCAAATATTCACGATCTCACGGTTAAAATCAGGCCGCGCGACACCACTAAGATTTCCGCGGCAATAAAATTAATTAAGGAACACGTGGACCTTAATACTATTTTAAAGGGGATGTAATATGGATACAATACAAAAAATACGCGATAGGGCAAGGGCGCGGCAAAAGACAATCGTTCTTCCTGAGTATGATGACGCGCGTGTGGTTGAGGCAGCGAAGATCATTGAGCAGGAAAAAATCGCCAAAGTAATACTTTTAACCAAGGATAAGATTGATCCCAAGGTAAAAGAAGGCTATGTCGAAGAGTTTTATGCGCTGCACAAAGCGAAAGAGCCGGATATTGAAAATGTGCGGAAATTATTTGATGAGCCGCTTTATTATGCCGCAATGATGACCCGTGAAGGTAAGGTGGATGGAATGGTCGCAGGAGCAAGCCATACCACTCCTGATATGGCCAGGGCAGCGATACGTTGCATCGGAGTAGATGAAAGGATTAGTATCGTATCGAGTTGTTTTATCATGGTGGTTCCCGATTGTCCATACGGCGATAACGGGAATTTTGTCTTTGCTGATTGCGGGATAATCCCTGAACCTAACTCTCGGCAGCTGGCTTGTGTATCTTTAGCAGCTTCTGAATTAGCCGCAAGGATCTTGGATCTAACTCCGCGTGTGGCGTTACTAAGTTATTCTACTAAGGGGTCGGCGAAGACAAAGTCCGCGGACAAAATCTGCGAAGCCCTAGGGTTATTAAAGGAAATGGCTCCGGATATTTTGGCAGACGGCGAGTTACAGGTGGATAGCGCGATCGTTCCGGAAGTGGCACAGATAAAATATCCTGATAGCCCAGTTGGCGGCAAGGCGAATGTACTGATTTTTCCGAACTTAGAGGCAGGAAATATTGGTTATAAACTGGTACAGCGTTTGGCCAATGCACGGGCATTAGGGCCGTTATTTTTAGGTTTAAATAAGCCAGCAAGCGACCTTTCCCGCGGATGTTTAGTGGAAGATGTGGTGGACTGTGTGGCTGTAACTTCGCTTCGGGCAAAATAATGATGAAAATACTGGTAATTAATTCCGGCAGCTCGTCAATAAAATATAAAATTTTCCAGATGCCTGCGGAAAAACTTGTTTCTAAGGGGCTGATCGAACATATTGGAGAAGCAGGATCCGAGGTCAAGGATCATTATACCGGATTAAAGATAATTTTAGAAAAACATAATCATGTTGATTGTGTCGGCCACCGTGTGGTGCATGGAGCTGAAGAATTCTCTAAACCGGTGGTAATTGATAATTCTGTGATCCGTAAGATCAGGCAATGTTCTTTATTGGCACCTTTACATAACCCGGCAAATTTAACCGGTATCTTGGCCTGTAAAAAATTATTACCCGGAATAAAACAGGTTGCGGTTTTTGATACTGCTTTTCACCAGAGCCTGCCTGAATACGCTTATATTTATGGCCTTGATTATTCCTATTATTTAAGGTTTGGGATCCGTAAATACGGTTTTCATGGGACGAGCCATCAGTATGTGGCGCATGAAGCGGAAATAATTTTAAAGAAACCACTCGCAAAACTAAAGATTATTACTTGTCATCTGGGAAACGGCTGCAGTATTACCGCGGTTGATAAAGGTAAATCTGTGGATACGAGCATGGGATTTACTCCGTTAGAGGGGCTAATTATGGGAACTCGTTGTGGAGACCTTGATCCGGCGTTGGTTACTTACCTGATGCGTAAGTTAAGGCTTGATGTCGCGCAAATCGATAGGATCTTGAATAAGCAGAGCGGGTTGAAAGGGATCTCCGGATTAAGTAATGACATGCGTTTACTTTGGGGCAAACAAAGCCAAAATAAGCGCGCAAAATTAGCGATTGAAATCTTTCTTTATCGGATTAAAAAATATATCGGCGCGTATTTGGCAGTAATGGGTGGGGCAGATGCAATAGTTTTTACTGCCGGTATCGGCGAACACCAAAAAGAAGTGAGAGAAAAAATTTGCTCCGGGCTTTTTTCCTATCTGGCTAAAAAACCAAAAGTTTTGGTGATCCCTACCAATGAAGAATTAATGATCGCCAGGCAGTCGTATCACCTATTAAGGAGCTAAAAATGTTTAGAACAATCTTAAAATCAAAAATTCACCGGGCGCGGGTTACAGAGGCAAACCTTTATTACGAAGGCAGTATTACGGTTGATGCAGCATTAATGGAAGCCGTGGATATTATTCCGGGAGAAAAAGTCGAGGTCTTGAATCTTAATAATGGGCACCGCCTAGAAACTTACGCGATTGCGGGTAAGCGTAATTCCGGAGTAATCTGTTTGAACGGGCCTGCTGCGCGTGGTGCCTGCCAGGGCGATGAAGTGGTGATTGTTTCCTATGTTTTAGCGGAAAGCGCAGAAGCTAAAAAAATTAAACCTAAAATTGTTTGCGTGAATGAAAAAAATAGAATTAAAAATTAGAGTTTGCGGTGACCCGGTATTATCGGGGAAAGCAAAACCGGTTTTAAAAATTACCGACACCCATCGGCAACTCTTAAGCGAGATGAGCCGTTTAATGTATGAGGTTTCCGGAGTGGGGTTAGCTGCGGTCCAGGTGGGGGTTGCAGAAGCTTTTTTTGTTGCTGATATCGGTAGCGGCCTTTATAAATTGATCAACCCGAAAATTATCAAACAGGAAGGTATACAAGTAATGGAAGAAGGGTGCTTAAGTGTTCCTGGTGTAAGTGTTGAGGTTAAGCGCGCCAAAAAAATCACCCTGCAAGCCCTGGATGAATCAGGCAAATCAGTCTTAATTGAAGCAGAGGATCTTTTAGCGCGGGTTTTTCAGCATGAGATAGACCATTTAAACGGCACATTGATTCTTGACTATGTTGCGGTAGCGGAAAGAGAGAAATTAAAGAAGAAAATGGAAAATTTTAAGGAAATTGGTTAAATGAAAAGTTGCGCGAATCAGAAAATAAATCTGGAGAACTGTAACTGTAGTTATGAACCCTGCCCCAGAAAAGGTATTTGTTGTGAATGCATCCTTTATCATCGTAAGAGTGGGCAGCTTCCTGCCTGTTTTTTTTCCAGTGATGCGGAAAAGTCTTATGATCGCTCGATAAAGAATTTTATCCGCCTAAATAGATGAAGCTTCCCTTGCAGAAAATTCCCGAAAAAAAAGTTTTGCAGGACTTGCGTAACTTTCGGCTGCAAGGCATACATACTGTTTGCCAGGAAGCAAAGTGTCCTAACCTGGGCAGTTGTTTTTTAGAAAATAAATTAGCTTTTTTAATCTTAGGGGATATTTGTACGCGCAACTGTAGTTTTTGCGCGGTAAAAAGAGCTAAGCAAGAGAAACTGCCTCTTGATCAAACCGAGCCTGTTCGAATTGCTCAAGCGGTAAAAAATCTGGGGTTAAAATTCGTTGTGCTTACTTCGGTTACCCGGGATGACCTTGCAGATGGAGGAGCAGCCAATTTTGCCTTGACCATAGAGTTAATTCATGCCCTTGGGCCAGGAATAAAAGTTGAGGTATTAATTCCGGATTTCCAGGGGAAAAGAGAGAGCTTGGAAGTAGTTTTAGGAGCTCAGCCTGAAGTTGTGGCGCATAATCTAGAAACTGTTCCTCGGCTCTATGGCGATCTAAGGCCAATGGCTAGTTATGCTCTTTCCTTAGAATTATTGGGCAAGATAAAAGAAATTTCTCCAATTACGAAAACAAAATCTTCTTTAATGCTTGGACTAGGAGAAAAAGAGGAAGAAGTAATTAACGTAATGAAAGATTTAAGAAAAAACCATTGCGATTTTTTGACCTTAGGCCAATATTTGGCACCATCAATTAGCCATTACCCGGTAAAAGAATTTATTGCCTTAGATCAGTTTGATTATTACCGCAGTATCGGGCTTTCTCTTGGGTTTAGAGCGGTTTTATCCGCGCCATTGGTGAGAAGTTCGTATAAAGCAGAGGAATTATATGGCAGTATATGATTTAGTGATTATTGGCGCAGGTCCTGCTGGTTTGACTGCCGGTCTTTACGCCGGTAGGTTCAGGCTCAAGGCGTTGATCTTGGAAAAGATGAGTGTCGGAGGGCAGATCATTCTTTCTTCTACGATTGAAAATTTTCCCGGATTCCCCGGGGAAATCGCGACATATGAATTAATCGAGAAAATTTCTCAGCAAGTAAAGCAAGTAGATGTGAGTATTGAAAATTCAGAGGTCCTGGAGATTATTCCTAGCAAACAACTGCCGGAGCCTATTTATAATATTAAATCGAGCCTGGGCGATTATCAGGCAAGAAGCATAATTATCGCTAGCGGCGCACAATCGAAAAGGCTGGGCGTTGAAGGTGAAGAAAAACTAATTGGCCGGGGAGTTTCTTATTGCGGCACGTGCGACGGCCCACTCTTCAAGAATAAGGAGATTATTGTTGTCGGCGGAGGAGACCGGGCAATAGAAGAAGCACTTTTTTTATCTGGCTACGCCAGAAAAGTAACTGTGGTGCACCGGCGCCAGCAATTACGCGCCTCTAAAATATTAGAAGAAAAAGCTAGGTTAAATCCGAAGATCAACTTTGTTTTAGATTCTGTGATCGAAAAAATTACCGGAACTGACAGGGTTAATGGTGTACAGATAAAAAACGTGGCAAGTGGGGCATTAAATACGCTTTCCTGCGAAGGGATTTTTATTTTTGTGGGAATTATCCCCAATACAAATTTTTTGAGAAATCTTTTGCAAATTGACGATTCTGGATTTATAATTACTAACCAAAATTTGGAAACCTCTCTTCCGGGGATTTTTGCCTCTGGGGACTGCTTGAAAAAAAGTTTATACCAGGTTGTAAATGCCTGTGGAGAGGGTGCCGTGGCAGCAGATGCCGTACATAAATACTTATTAAACCGATGACAAAATTTCCTACGCATAATAAAAAATTAACCGATTGGGTGAATAAAATGGCCAGGCTCTGTGGCCCGGATGAAATTATCTGGATCGACGGTTCGCTCGCCCAGAAAAAGCAATTAGAAGAAGAGGCAATCGCTGCGGGGGAACTTATTCCTTTAAACCAGGAGAAACTTCCAGGTTGTTTCTTGCACCGCACGGCTGTTGATGATGTTGCGCGTACGGAGCACCTTACTTTTATCTGCACAAAGAAAAAGCAGGATGCTGGCCCGACCAACAATTGGATGTCTCCGCAGGCAGCCTATGCGAAAGCAAAAAAATATTTTAAAGGGGCGATGCGCGGAAGAAATATGTACGTAATTCCTTTTTCCATGGGCCCGGTTGGTTCGACCTTTAGTAAGATCGGGGTAGAGTTAACTGATTCGCGCTACGTAGTTTTAAATATGATGATTATGACCAGGGTAGGCGAAAAGGTCTTAAGGCAGCTAGAGATCGAAGATGGTTTTACCAAATGCCTGCACTCAAAAGCTGATCTGGATATTAATAAGAGGCTGATTCTGCATTTTCCGGAAGATAATACTATTTGGAGCGTTGGTTCCGGATACGGCGGGAATGTTTTATTAGGAAAGAAATGCCTGTCTTTGCGTATTGCCAGTTTTATCGCGCATAAAGAGCATTGGTTTGCCGAACATATGCTGATTATGGGCATCGAAAAGCCTAGCGGTCAGGTGCAATATCTGGCGGCGGCATTTCCCAGTGCCTGCGGAAAAACAAATTTAGCGATGTTGGTTCCTCCTGAAGGGCTAAAAGTAAAGGGTTACCGGATCTGGACCGTGGGAGACGATATCTCTTGGATGCGCATTGATTCTGACGGTTCACTCTGGGCGATTAATCCGGAAACCGGATTTTTTGGCGTTGCGCCAGGCACTAATTCCAAGACCAACCCCAACATGGTCACAACGATCAAAAAGAATACAATTTATACGAATGTTTTGTTAAAACCCGATGGCACGGTCTGGTGGGAGGGTGCTGATGGAGAAGTGCCTGCAAGCGGAATTGATTGGCAAGGCCGGCCCTGGAAACCGGGAACAGTTTTAGGTGCTCATCCAAATAGCCGCTTTACCGCGCCAATAGTAAATTCTCCTTCTGCATCTTTTCGTCTTGAGCAGCATCATGGTGTGCCGATTTCCGCGATTATTTTTGGCGGCAAGAGAGCACACTTGGCCCCATTAGTTTACGAAGCTTTTAACTGGCAGCACGGAGTTTTTATCGGCGCGACTATGGGTTCTGAATTAACTGCGGCACAGGTAGGAAAACTTGGAGTAGTGCGCAGGGATCCGATGGCAATGATTCCTTTCTGTGGCTATAACATGGCAGAGTATTTTCAGCATTGGTTAAATATGGGCAGGAAGATGGCTAAGGCCCCGAAGATTTTTTCTGTAAACTGGTTCCGGCTTGATAAAAACGGTAAATTTCTCTGGCCGGGATTTGGCGAAAATTTACGCGTTTTAGAATGGATCCTTGACCGCTGTGACAATAAGATCGGGGCAATGGAAACGCCAATCGGTTATTTACCGAATCTTAATGATATTGATTTAACCGGGATAAAGTTATCTGAGGGTGCCTTGGAAAAACTTTTAGAAATTAATAAAGACGCTTGGATGGAGGAGCTCAGAGGAATAAAAACCTTCTTTCAACAGTTTAAGAATGATCTTTCTAAAGAATTGTGGGATGAATATCAGCAGCTTCTTACGCGCCTAAAAATATAAAATGGACAAAGATGTTTTACTCAATACTAATTTCGGCGGGCTTAAGCTTTATAAACGTGGTAAGGTTCGGGATGTTTATGACTTAGGCAATGATCTGCTCATAGTTTCTACTGATAGAATTTCCTGTTTTGATGTGGTTTTGTCCTGCGGCATACCTAACAAGGGGCAGGTGCTTACTGCCTTATCCTGTTTTTGGTTTGATTTCCTGAAAAAGATTATCGCCAACCATCTGATCACTGCTGACGTCGAGAAATTTCCCCAAGAAGTAAAAAAATTTAAAGACCAGTTATTGGGGCGTTCAATGCTGGTAAAAAAAACTAAACCGCTTGCCGTAGAATGTATTGTTAGGGGGTATCTTTCCGGATCGGGATGGAAAGAATACCAGCAGAAACAGTCTGTCTCCGGAGTGAAGCTGCCAGCGGGGTTAGTTGAATCAGCTCAATTACCGGAGATTATTTTTACGCCGTCTACAAAAGCAGATGCCGGGCATGATATTAATGTCAATCAGCAGTATGTTGAGAATTTAATTGGTAAAGAGGCAACAGAGATAGTAAAAAAATCCAGTATTGAGGTTTACCGCAAGGCAAGCGAATATGCCCGTGAGCACGGGATTATCATTGCTGATACTAAGTTTGAATTCGGGATATATAACCAGCAGGTAATTCTTATTGATGAGGCGCTTACTCCGGATTCATCGCGTTTCTGGCCTGCCGAACAATATCAACCTGGCAAAGCACAACCAAGTTTTGATAAGCAATTTGTCCGGGATTACCTGGAAGGATTAGATTGGGATAAAAAACCCCCCGCACCGAAATTACCCGCAGAGATTATCGAAAAAACCCGTGCAAAGTACCTGGAAGCATATAAGAAGCTTACCGGAAAAGAGCTCGCATGGCAATAATTAAGAAGATAATTTCAATTTTTTTACGTATTTCCATCAGTATTATTCTGCTGATTTTTTTGTTTAGGCAAGTAGATGAAAAATCATTATTTACCGTAATTAAGAACGCAAATAAGCCGTTGTTATTCTTAGCTTGCTGTGTATTTTTCTTAAGTTACCTTTTTTGCCTTTTGCGCTGGCAAATGCTTTTAAAAGCCGCGGATATTCATTTGCCCTTAAAGCGTATTATTATTTCTTTTTCCGGAGGGATATTCTTTAACCTTTTTCTTCCCTCGACTATTGGCGGAGATTTTATGCGCACCATTGACCTGGCAACACATACCAAGAAACCTAAAGAAGTGGTGGCTACTGTGTTTTTAGACAGGTTAAGCGGTTATGTTGGCCTGGTGATTTTAGCGCTAGTGGCGCTTTGTTTTGGCTGGAAACTTATCGAGGATAAGGTGATCTTATTATCTGTAACGGTCATCACAGGCCTGTTAATCGTGATTTTAATGGTTTTATTCAACAACTTTTTATTCAGAAAGATCAACCGTTTTATGGGTAAGTCAGGAGCAGGTAAAATCAGGGAGGCGCTAAAGAATGTACATCATGAGATACATATTTTTCGCCATCAAAAAAAGGTACTGCTTAAGAACATTTTTTTATCCCTTCTTGTCCAGATAGTTTCTCCGGTAAGTTTTTATTTTATAGCACTTTCTTTAGGAGTGAGAATAGAATTTCTTTATTTTTTGATATTTTTGCCGATTATCGGCGCGATTACGCTTTTACCGATCTCTATCGGCGGCCTGGGTTTAAGGGATGCCTCAACAATTTATTTCTTTGCCAAGGTCGGGATGACTAAAGATTTTGCTTTTGCAATGTCATTAATTTCTTTCTCTTTCATTGTATTCTATGGGGCAATCGGAGGGTTGATTTATGTCTTTACAGTACGTCATCGACGGATACAATCTCTTAAATCACCAGCTGCTATCTAAAACCCGCAAAAATAATACCAGCGATCCCGCAAAGATTATCCTTTCTTTTATCCAAGAAAAAAGACTTACCGGAAGCCGCAAAAATGGGATTATCCTGGTTTTTGACGGATATCCGAAAACAGGCAGCTTTGAAGCGAAGGATCCAGGAATAACTCTTTTATTCTCGCGCGGTGTTTCTGCGGATGAGAAGATAAAAAAGATCGTGGAAGGATCAGCTAACCGGAAAATTTTAGTTGTGGTTTCTGATGATAAAGAGATACAATTTCTTGTCAAATCACTGGGTGCGCGGGTATTGGCTATCGCAGATTTTGTGGGTTTGGAAGATCAGGAAAAAGAGCCGGCCAGGACAGAGTTAAGTTACAGCCAGATGCATAAGATTAATCAGGAGTTAAGTAAATTATGGCTGAAGTGAAGAAGGGGGATTTTATCAAGTTTCTGGGAACTGCGGGAGCGCGCTTTGTGATGATAAAACAATTACGTGCTTCGGGTGGAATCTGGGTTTCTTTTGAAGGCGCAAATATTCTGATTGATCCCGGACCGGGAAGTATTGTGCGCTGTGCGGCAAGCAGGCCAAAGTTAGACCCTGGTTTATTAGACGCGATTATCCTGACACACCGTCATTTGGATCATTCGGGAGATATTAATGTAATGATTGAAGCGATGACTGCAGGAGGTTTTAAAAAAAGAGGAGTTGTTTTCTGTCCGAAGGATGCCATAAAAGAAGACACGGTGATTTTAAAACATACGAAGAATTTTCCGGAAAAAATCGAAATCCTCCGGGCTAAAAGTACCTATAAAGTCGGTAAATTTAAATTTCTCACTTCGATGCGGCATATTCATCCGGTAGAAACCTTTGGCCTGAAATTTAAGATCAAAAAAACTAGCGTAGGGTTACTTACGGACACAAAATATTTTAAAGGATTGGCTCAATTTTACCGTACGGATATTTTAATTATTGCGGTAGTATTTTTAGAGCCAAGGCCGGAAATCGATCATTTGAGCCTTATCGAGGCAGAGGAAATTATCCGGCAGGTAAAACCTAAAAAAACAATTCTTACCCATTTTGGCATGACGATGTTGTCAGCAAAACCGCACCTTCAGGCGCAAAAATTAAGTGAAAGACTGGGCAGAGAAGTCGTGGCTGCTTATGACGGAATGACTGTAGATTTTTCTTGACATAACTTCGTGCCCGTGATACAGTTATAAAAAGTGAAACAGCAAACCAACCATAAGGAGGTGGAGGAATGAGTAATTGGCAAGGCATACTCGTAGAGCCGGCCAAACTGATTCTGGCTCAGGTCGGGCAGTTTGTGATCAACATTATTTTGGTGATAATCATCCTCATCATCGGCTGGATTATTTCAAAGCTGATCAGAACGTTGGCGATCAAATTGTTGAGGGCGATTAAAATTGATGAAATTTCCGACCGTATTGAGTTGGACAGTATGTTGGCAAAAGGTGGAATTCAATACTCACTTTCAGAATTGATTGGTGCAGTGGTTTATTGGCTGTCGCTTTTGGTGACTTTTGTAGTGGCAATTAACGCTGTAGGATTAACTATCGCCGCGGATCTTTTAAACAGGATTGTACTCTATATACCTAATGTGATTGCCGCGATATTTATCCTGATAGCCGGTATGTTTGTGGCAACGGTTTTGAGGAATATCGTCAAAGCTGCGGCAAATAACACTGGGTTATCGCAGGCTAATCTTTTAGGAAAAATCGTAGAAATCGTGATTATGGTCTTTGCCATCGCCATCGCCCTGGAACAGCTTAATATCGGTGCAAAAATTATTGAGTTGACCATTAGCATTATCCTAGGAGCCTTTGGTTTAGGTTTTGCTCTGGCATTTGGGCTTGGCTGTAAAGATATCGTTGCGAAATCCGTAGGGGAATTTCTGGATAAGATTAAGAGAAAATAACGTGTTTTAGATAAGTTTTTCCTTGCCCCGCACCATCTTAAAGATGGTGCGGGGTTTTTCGTTTCAGATGAAAGGTAATCTTAATAATGCATACAATAAAAGATAATCTTCAGGTATGGAATAATAACTACGATTGGAAAGAGCGCGGTGATGAATGGTCAGCAGATTGGGGTGGAGTAGATATG
>JAQUNE010000023.1 GCA_028717765.1 Candidatus Omnitrophota bacterium
GCAAACGCCCAAAGAACCCAAACGCATCACTGAACTCTGTAAGTCAGTGACATTAATCGCATCCACGCGCGTACGGATTAATTCCGCGTCTTCCAATAACTGCTTGGTTTCTATTCCTTTTGGCGGGCCGATTTCCGACGTTACTAAAAACTTACCTGCCTGAATTTTTTCTTTAAAAGTCATAATATTTCCTTACCTAAGCTTATCGTTAGCGGGTGACGAGGTATGTTTCGAGCAGCACGTACGAAAATTTTTGCGGGCACGGTTCGCCTCGTTAAAGATACCATCCGAGAGCAAAAATTTCCGCCGAGCGAGGATTTCCACGCTGGGGAAATCCGAGCGGTGCTGCGAGAAATATGCCTCGGCAGCCGCTACTGCTGCTGTAATTTCGCCGCTTCCACTAGATTGCGCATCAACATCGTCACGGTCAAAGGCCCCACACCTCCGGGAACCGGAGTAATCTGGCTGGCTCTTTTTTCTGCCGCTTCAAATTCTACATCACCGACGATTTTTTCCGCCACACGGTTGATCCCCACGTCAATAACGATTGCGCCTTCTTTAATCCAATCGCCTTTAATTAATCCTGCCTTGCCTACCGCCACAATGAGAATTTCCGCTTTTTTGACATGCTCTTCTAACTTTCCTGCTTTTGAAGTACCGATATGGCAGACAGTTACTGTGGCAAATTTTTCCAATAATAAAAGCGCCAGCGGCTTTCCCACAATTTCGCTGTGGCCAACAACTACTACTTCTTTGCCGTATAAATCTACTCCGGTACTAGCTAATAATTCCATTACTGCCGCGGCTGTGCAAGGCAAAATTTTTGCCTTGCCAAAAACAATCTTACCTATATTAGCCGGATGCATCCCCTCTACGTCTTTTTCAGGAGCGATAAAAGAGCTGATTTTTTTATAATCAATGCCTGCCGGTAATGGCATCTGAATAATAATTCCATTTACTTCTTTTTGCGAATTTAGTTTCTTAATAAATTCGATCAATGCGTTTTCCTGAGTATCGGCAGGCAGTTTCTGAAAATTATATTCAATGCCTAAGCCTTCCGCTGCCTTTTTCTGCGATTTAGTATAAGCTTCTGCGCCAGCATTATCACCCACCATGATACTGGCTAAAACCGGCTTCTGTTTTAAGGCCGTAATTTCCTGTTTAATTGCCTCTTTGATTTTCTCTGCTAATGGTTTACCTTCTAATAATTTTGCCAACTTTCTCCTCCGTCAATAACCTAATGCGTTTTATCCTTTTCTCTTTTTCACCAAGTTCTTTTCTGATCTTAGCGGCAAACTTCTCATCTTTCATATTCCTCAAGTTGATTTCTACATTAAAAACTGCACTTACAAAAGCAGATTCTAAAAGCGCTGCCGCAACAGCTACATCGCTAATCAGGTTGATATTCCCCTTACGGATTAACGACGGGCATAATTTTATTCCCTCAAAAGAGAGTCGCGCGATCATAAAGGGGATATTTAAAGAGTCATCGATATTTTTACTTTTATATGCTACAACATCCAAATCAACCAACTCCAAAAATTCCTTTCTTAATTTTTCCGAAGTATCCAACATCTTTTTTAATTCTTTAGTATATTTTTCATATTTAGGTTTGCCCAAGGAAAAATTAACCACCATACTCACTAACGCAGCACCGAGTGCTGCAGTCAGCGCTGCTGCCGAACCGCCTCCGGGAGCAGGAAGTTTTGCTGCTAAATCTTCAATATATTTTTCCAGTGAGGTATTTTTATACATATGATTAATAGCTGTATTTTTCTTCTAACATAAAAGCGTTTTTAATTAGTTTGCTTTCTACATTCTCTGCAGCAAACAAAATAGAAACCACATCAAATCTTGCCTTTTTATCAAAGAGTTTATTTTGCTTGAGATAAAAAAGAGCCGCACGAGCTGTGTGCTTTTGTTTTGTCGTAATAACTGATTCTTCAGGCAGGCCAAACTTAATATTCCTACGCGCCTTTACTTCAACAAAACAAATTGTATCTGCTTGCGTTGCGATAATATCAATTTCGCCTAACTTAGTACGGTAATTCCTGGCGATAATTTTATAGCCGTTTTTCTTTAATAAATCTACGGCGATTTCTTCTCCCTGAACCCCAAGTTCTAAATTTCCCCTAGACACCGTAAAAACTCATCCTGTGTATATTAGAGGGGCCAAATTTCTTTAAGGCGTTCCTGTGCCCGAGAGTAGGATAACCTTTATGCTGTAAAAATCCATAAACCGGATAAAGCTGATCATATAAACCCATAATGTGATCGCGGATAACCTTGGCGACAATAGAAGCAGAGGCAATGCTTATTGACTTAGAATCTCCCCTAATAATATTAGTGTACTCCAGACCTAAATTCAGCTTCACTGTTCCATCAACTAAGATCTGGCATTTTTTTCTCTGATCGCTTCCCAGCTTACGCATCAAGGCAAGAACCGCTTCTTCCATTGCTTTCGTAGTAGCTACAAGGATATTTACCTGGTCGATGATCCTTTCATTAACAACGCCTACGCCAAAAATGGATTTCTCGATAATCTCTTTAAAAGCTTTTTCTCTTTGTAAGGGCTTTAGTTTTTTCGAATCATCGATACGCTGATAAAAATGCGTTTCTTTCAGCACAACCGCAGCAGCAACTACCGGCCCGGCTAAAGGGCCCCTGCCTACTTCATCAACGCCGATAATTGTCTCATAACCTTGACTTCGGAACTTGCGCTCATAATAGAACACGCTTATTTTTAGGCTTTTCCTTCCTGTGATTCGATTTTCGTCGCGCGCTTTCCTACTTTGCCGCGTAAATAATAAAGCTTTGCACGCTTAACTTTTCCGGAACGTATAACTTCGATACGGTCAATAGTCGGTGAATACAAAGGAAATACACGTTCAATTCCTTCTCCATAAGAAACTTTCCTTACCGTAAAATTTTCTTTGGTACCGCTACCCTTCTTGGCAATTACTACCCCTTCAAAAGGGTGCAACCTTACTTTATCCGGAGCTTCCGGAATTTTCACCATTACCTTAATCGTGTCACCGACACTGAATTTAGGCATATCTTTCTTAGTGTATTGCGCCTCAATCATTTTCATCTTATCCATTTCGTGTTGCTCCTTTCACCTAAGTAAATCAGGCCTACGTTGCTTTGTTTTTTTTAGCGCTTCTTTTTTCCTCCAGATTTCGATTTTTTTATGATCACCCGATAAGAGTACTTTAGGTACAGCCAGATTCCTGAATTTAGCAGGCCTGGTGTACTGTGGGTATTCTAATAGATTACCTTCGAATGACTCAAAATTCAAGGAATTTTTATCTCCAAGAACTCCAGGGACTAAGCGTGTCAAACAATCCACTAAAACCATCGCCGGCAGCTCTCCCCCGGTTAAAACATAATCGCCGATAGAAACCTCTTCATCTACAAGATATTCCCTCACCCGCTCATCTATGCCTTCATAATGTCCGCAAATTAAAATTAAGTGTTTATGCTTCAAAAAAGATTTAGCGATTTTTTGGGTCAGCCGTTTACCTTGAGGGCACAAAAGAATCACGTGCGGCTTCTGGCGTGTGGTTTCTGACTGAATTTTTTCCACTACCCGGAAAATCGGCTCTGCAGTCAAAACCATGCCTGAACCTCCGCCAAAGGGACGGTCATCGACCTTTCTGTGTTTATTAAGTGTAAAGTTGCGCAGGTCGTGAATACAGATTTTAACCTTACTTTTCGCCTGTGCACGTTTAATTATTGATTCATTCAACACCGGCTCGAACATCTTCGGAAAAATTGTAATAATATCAATACGCATATTTTTAAAAGTTATAAACTTCCCTTAATGGTTGTACTGATTCAAAAACTCTTTTTTATACTCACTGAAACTATTTTTTTGAATTGCTTGCCGGATATCCCGCATTAATTTCAAGAAAAAATAAAGATTATGATACGATAATAGCATTAGCCCTAGCATCTCTTTGGCATTAAACAGATGCCGTAGATAGGCGCGGCTAAAACTTTTACAGACATAGCAACCGCATTGCTTATCCAGCGGGCCAAAATCATCGATAAAGGGAGAATTCCTGATCACGATTTTCCCCTCGCTGGTGAAGGCGGTTCCATTCCTGCCGTAACGCGTAGGAATGACACAATCAAACATATCTATACCCCTCTCAACCGCTTCCAATATATCCGGGGCAAAACCTATACCCATCACATAATGCGCCTTATTTTCAGGCAGATGGTCTTTGACAAAATCAATAGTTTGATAGATCAGGCTGCTTGGTTCCCCAACAGAAACTCCGCCGATAGCATAACCGTCAAAATCCATTGCGCAAATTTCTTTTGCGCATTCCTTACGTAAATCTTCGTATGTAGCGCCCTGGATAATCCCGAACAAAAGCTGACTTCTATTTTGTTTGGCTTTTCTTGCCCGCTTCGCCCAATGAATTGTGCGCTCCATAGCAATTCTCGCATGATCTTTTGCGCTCGGATAGTCGCAACACTCATCTAAGGGCATCATAATATCAGAACCCAGGGTTTCCTGAATCCTTACCACATCCTCAGGAGTAAAAAAATGCTTTTTACCGTCTATATGCGATTGGAATTCAACACCCCGGTCGCTAATCTTTCTTAAACGTGCCAGGCTAAAGATCTGATAGCCGCCACTATCCGTAAGCATCGGCTTTTCCCAGGAGATAAAGTTATGCAACCCCCCTGCTTTTTCTATTACCTCCAGGCCCGGCCGTAAAAAGACGTGATAGGCATTCGCAAGAATAATCTGCGCACCCATCTCTGAGAGATCACGCTGAAAAACCCCTTTTACCGTCGCATGGGTTCCTACCGGCATAAAACAGGGAGTTTCAATTTCTCCATGCGCGGTGGCTAATTTTCCTAATCGAGCACGGCTGTTTTTATCTTGCTGGATTAAAGTAAACATTTAAAGGATCAACATTGCATCGCCATAACTGTAAAAACGGTATTTCTTTTCAATTGCCTCTTGATATGCCTTTTTTGCCAACTCCTGCCCTAAAAAAGCATGTACCAGCATCAGCAAAGTAGTACAAGGAAGATGAAAATTCGTCAACAGGCAATCAACCAATTTAAATTGGTATCCGGGATAAATAAACAGATCAGCTTCTCCCTCTTTTTTTCCCGCAGCAAAAGTTTCCAGGGTGCGGCAGACAGTGGTTCCAGTTGCGATGATCCGGCATTTTTTTAAACGCGCTTCCTCGATGGAATTAACCGCATCAGAAGGAATACGAAAAGATTCCGGGTCAATTGTATGCTGGGTGATATCTTCTGATTTTACCGGTTTAAAAGTACCTAACCCCACATGTAAAGTAATATAGGCGATATTCGCCCCGGATAATTTTATCTCTTCAATTAATTCTTCGCTAAAATGTAGCCCTGCCGTAGGAGCGGCGATCGCCCCTTCTTCTTTGGCAAAAACCGTCTGATAATAAAGGTTATCCGATTCTTCGCTGCTACGCTTAATATAAGGCGGCAGAGGCATTACACCAAGCTTATATACGCTTTCAACATCCTTGAAATTGAAAGTTAACTCGTTGCGATCACTGAGAGTACCATATGAATTATTGCCATTAAAAATTATTTTTTCTCCTATTTTTATGCGCGCCGGTTTTATCAATGCGCTGAAGGTTAAACCGGTTTTACGTTTTAGCAGCAAAACTTCTACTTTTCCACCGGAAATTCTTCTGCCCAATAGGCGGCTGGGTAAAACCTTGGTATTATTCAACACCAGCAAATCATCCTTTTTAAAATAATCTGTGATTTCTTTAAAAACGCGGTGTTCGATCTTTCCGGTTTTACGCCAAACTACCAATAATCTGGCATCTTCCCGCTTGGCTAAAGGATACTGGGCGATTAATTCTCTGGGTAATTTATAATCAAAATCTGAAAGTGTTAACATTGGGTTTTATCTGGTTGATATTAAAAGATTACGGCTTTAGGTCAGCATTTTTTAGGTATGCGATCACCTCTGGGGTTAAGTCGTCGCAGGAAAAAAATGTCACACCATCCGGATTTAAACTTCTAATTATTTGATATTGTTCCTGAAAAACTTCTGGATTATCTTTAAGCAAGAAAAGGCCGATCCCGACGAAAACCTTACCTTTCTGCCGCTGCGCTAAAGCAGACCTCACAACCTCTTTAGTTAATTGCTGATCAGGCGAATAATTCATTAAAACCACATAATCAACTATTCCTTCTTCAAGCCAAAGCGGCCAGTCTTGAAATAAGCTAGCATACGCGCGTTCTGCCGAAGGAACCACTGCGCAGGAAACAAGCATCTGCGGATATTTTTCTTTGAGATGCTTATCTATTCTCCTGACTAAACTGTTTACCTGCTGGCGCCTCCAATTATCCCAGAGAGAGAATTCTTTCTCCGTCTTTAACCCTGACAAAGGGTCAATTCCCGTAACCGAACTAAAATGTTCAATATTTTTTTCGCCATAACCATAACTTATACCAAATTTACTGAATTTTGATCCGGGAATAAAAGGCACGGTCATCGGATAACGCACATAATCAAGATGTACACCGCTAAAAAGAGGGTAGCGTTTTACTATTTCTTCAACAATAGCTATCAGAAACCTGGCAACCCGGGAATCTCCCGGCTCAAGAAAATATTGCTCTTCCCTTAAATAATATTTGTCTGATTCCAAGGGATTTTGCCTGCCGGAAGGCCGTAAATACTGATCCTTAGTAAGGATACTTTTTCCAAATTTCTTTACGATATCCGCCTCTTCATTCTGACCCAGGCTTAAAAGATTTACCCAGGCAAATACCTTGATATTATTGTCCTTTGCTTGCCTTAAAAGAAAATCTATTGCATCAGCCTTAGCGCTTTTAAGCATGTCTTCATATTTTGACTTATCTAAAATAGTAGAATCATAATAAGCCTTTCCGGATTGATAGACCTGTAAATAAATCTCGTTAATTTTCGCTTCTTTACACAAAGCGATGAGGTCAGTTACTGCTTTTTTTGAATAGAGTACTTTCTTCGCAGAAAACACAGTCACCCAGACCCCCTTGCCCATCTCTGCTTGCTGGGCAAAGCCACAACGCAAAAGAGAGAAAAAAGCAATTATCAATAACACTGCTTGTTTTTTAATCATCATTAGAAAAAATTATCGGTGTTTTTTATGACTAAGAGCCTCGGAATGCACGCAGCCGCAATATTTTTGGCAGTAAATACCTCTGCGCTTTGCTTCTTCATGAGCTTCTCTATATCCCAAACGGAAATCTTCATAGTAAAACTCTATCTTTTCCTCATCGGAAATATTCTTACCGATTGTTTTGAGTGCCTCGTGGTCCTGATGAGGGCTAACCAGCAAAGTCGTAGAAAAGTATTCAAACTGTTTTTCTTTTGCTTCTTTGGCAGTTTTCTTCAGCCGCAGTGTCCAACAACTTAAGCATCTTTCCTTACCATCTTTATTTTTTGTTACTTCGGTATATTCTTCGGGTTTATATTCGGGGTAAATAATTTCGATCCCGGCGTCCTGGTTAAAAGATTCCAGCGCTGCTTTTCTCTTTAAATACTCTTCTTGCGGATAGATATTCGGATTATAAAAAAACCCAACTATGCTCGCCCCTTTTTCCTTTAATCTTTTCAAGGGATAAATGATGCATGGCGCGCAACAAGTATGGAGCAATATCTTCATAATCCCCTCTATTTTTCAAATAATTCTGATTGTTTTTCTTTATTCTTGAGCCCGAAATGTGCGTAGGCTTGCTTAGTAACCAGCCTACCGCGGGAAGTGCGCTTTAAGTAACCTGCCTGTAACAAAAACGGTTCAATTGTATCGACAATCGTATCAACTTCTTCGTTTAAAGTAGCTGCCAGCGATTCAACACCTACCGGCCCGCCTTCATAAATCTCAATAATTGTCTTTAAGACCTTGCGGTCATAATCATCTAATCCGCCTTGATCGATCCCCAATTCTTGCAGAGTTTCTTTGGCGATAGAAAGACTAACCTTTGCCAGCTTTTTTACCTGCGCATAATCCCTGACCCTGCGCAATAACCGGTTCGCAATCCGCGGGGTTCCGCGGGCACGCCGGGCAATCTCATCTGCCGCTTCGGAATCGATTTCCAGGCTTAAAATTTTTGCCGAATGCTTGATAATCTTTGCCAGGTCCTCAACCCGGTAAAAATCCAGATGGTAAAAAATCCCGAATCTGCTGCGTAGCGGAGAAGCCAAAAGCCCGGTCCTGGTGGTAGCACCTATTAAGGTAAAGGGCTTTAAATTAAATTTTATCGTCCGGGCAAATTGCCCTTTATCAATCACAAAATCAATCTGAAAATTCTCCATTGCCGGATATAAAAATTCTTCCACAACTTTAGAAAGCCGGTGGATCTCATCGATAAAAAGGATATCCCCTTTTTCCAGGTTAGTAAGGATGCCGATTAGATCTCCTGCCCTTTCAATAGCCGGACCGCTAGTGGCAGTGATCTTAGTGCCCATTTCATGTGCTACGATGTGCGCCAGAGAAGTTTTCCCTAATCCGGGAGGGCCGGAGAAAAGTAAATGTTCTAAAGGCTCTTTTCTTTGTTTGGCAGCAGTGAGGCAAATTTTTAAATTATCAACTAGCTCCTTCTGGCCGACAAATTCCGTGAGCTTCTTCGGCCGCAAGGAGATATTAAGCACCACATCTTCCTCGGTCTCGCTCTCGGCATTAAAAATCTCCGGCTGCAAAAGCGGCTGCCCCTTAATTAGTTTCTCTCTCGTTTCTTCGGTCATAGGGAATAATATTATTTTTATTTCTGGTAATTTCTATATCTTCAAAAAGCCCTTTCTGGATGGCAATGATTTCTTTCATCCTGATCAGCTCCAGGATCGAAAGAAAAGTCACAATAGTTTCGATCTTATTCTTGGCTGCTTGGAATAATTCAGAAAGGGCAACACTAGGCCTCTCCAGTAAGAGATGTAAAATTTGATGTACTTTTTCTTCGATGGTGAATTCGTCTTTAAAAACCTCATAAAAAACTTCTTTAGGGACTTCTTCTAAGGCTTTGGAAAAAGCACTGATCAGATCGAAAATACTCGCTTCAAAATATATTTCCTTTTCCGTAGGCAGTTCTGCCTGATCAAGTGGCTTGGGCCGCTTAAAAACTTCCTGCTGCCCCAACTCTCTCTGACGCAAACTCTCTGCTACTTCTTTAAACTTTTCGTATTCCAGGAGCCTGCGTACTAATTCTGCGCGCGGATCCTCTTCTTCTTCCTGATTCTCTTCTGCCTGCGCCGGAAGCAGCAACTTAGACTTAATCTGCATTAATGTTGCGGCCATGACCAGGAATTCTCCGGCAATATTCAGATCCAATAACTTCATTAACTCCAGATAAGCCAGATATTGGTCGGTAACCTTGGCAATGGGAATATCGTAAATATTAAGGTGGTCCTTCTTTACCAAATACAATAATAAATCCAACGGCCCTTCGAAAATCTCTAATTTAATTTTATAAGCCATTATAATAAATGCAGTAGTTTTTTTGTTTGCGTAATAGTTTCTTTGGCGATGGCCTGGGCCTTTTCTCTGCCCTGTTCTAAAATTGCCGAGAGCTTTTCTTTATCATGCAAAAGCTCTTTTCTCTTCTCTTGAATGGGGGTAAGATATTTCACTAGGACCTCCGCGAGTTCTTTTTTACAATCAGTGCAGCCGATTTGCGCCTTACGGCAGGCGGACGCGATCTCCTTGGCTCTTTCCGGAGCAAATACTTCATAGTAACTGTGCACATTACATTTTTCCGGGTGTCCTGGGTCTGTGAGTTTTACCCGCAGAGGATCGGTAAACATGCTTTGAATTTTTGTACGGATTGCTTTAGGTTCTTCGGAAAGTGCGATAAAATTATTGTAACTCTTGCTCATTTTCCGGCCGTCTAATCCCATTAATCTTGATGATTTGGTTAAAAGTGCCTCTGGATCAGGAAAAACTTTATCCTGGTATAAACTGTTAAAGCGCCTGGCGATTTCCCGGGTTAGTTCCAGATGCGGTAATTGATCCTCTCCTACGGGAACTACTTGGGCTTTATATAATAAAATATCCGCAGCCTGTAAAACCGGATAGCCTAAAAAACCATAAGTACTTAAATCTCTCCCCGTAACCTCGCGTAATTGTTCCTTATAAGTCGGGCAACGCTCCAGCCACCCCAAAGGTGTAATCAGGGAAAAAATGGTAAACAATTCCAGGTGCTCTTTAATCTGCGACTGGATAAAAATCGCGCACTTATCCGCAGAGATGCCACAGGCAATCCAATCCACAACATTATCAATAATGTTTTCTTGTAACTGCTCCGGCTTCTCATATTCTGACATTAAAGCGTGCCAATCGGCAACCATAAAAAAGCATTCATAATTATCCTGTAATTTTATCCAGTTATCCAAAGCGCCTACTAAATGCCCCAAATGTAGCTTCCCCGTCGGGCGCATCCCACTTAAGATACGTTTTTTCATGATTATAATTTCCTCGCGATTTTTTCTATTTCGTAAGCTTCGATCACATCGCCTTCCTGGAGATTATCAAAGCCGACCAAAGTGATCCCGCATTCAAAACCTTCTGCCACTTCTTTCACATCATCCTTAAAACGTTTAAGGCCAGAAATATTGCCTTCAAAAATTACTTCGCCGTTTCTCACCAGATTAACCTGGCTACCACGGCTAACCTTACCCTTCGAAACAAAACATCCCGCCACTATTCCGGAGCGCGTTAATTTAAAAACTTTCCTTACTTCTACCCTGCCTAAGAAATTTTTTTTCAGTTTTGGCTCAAGCATCCCTTCTAACGCGGCTTTAAGCTCGTTACCCAATTCATAGATAATATTATAGAGCTTAATTTCCACGCCTTCTTTAGCAGATAAATCTTTTGCCAGATCATCTGCCTTAATATTAAAACCTAAAATCAAGGCGTTCGAGGCAACTGCTAAAATAACGTCGGAAGAATTAATATTGCCTACACCTTCATGGATCACTTCCATTTTAATTTCCGGTGTAGAGATTTTACTAATCACGTCCTTAATTGCTTCCAAGGAACCCTGAACATCTGCCTTAATAATTAATTTTAATTCTTTGATCTTGCCTTCTTTAATATTAGCGTATAGATCCTCAAGGCTAATGCGTTTAATAGTCTTGATCTGGCGTTGTTTTTCCTGTTCCCGGCGTAATTCCACCAGGTCCTTTGCCTGTTTATCGCTTTCTAAGGCAAAAAATTGTTCTCCGGCGTCAGGAATACCGGATAAACCAAGAACCTCAACTGGATGAGAAGGCAAGGCCTGGGTTACCGCATGCCCTAAATGATTAAACATCCCACGGATCTTACCATAACAGCTACCAACTACGATGTTATCATTTAAATGAAGAGTACCGTTCTGGATCAAAAGTGTAGCTACTGGCCCGCGCCCTTTAGACATCTTAGCTTCAATGACAATTCCGCGCGCCAGGCGACTGGGATTTGCTCTTAACTCTAAAATCTGCGCTTCCAGAAGGATCATCTCCAGCAGATCATCGATCCCCTTGCCGGTCTTTGCGGAAACCGGTACAGTAATGGTCTTACCACCCCAGTCTTCAGCCATCAGGTTAAGTTCAGAAAGCTGCTTCTTTACCTGATCAAGATTTGCCTGCGGCTTATCAATTTTATTCACCGCCACGATAATTGAGACGCCAGCTGCGCGGGCATGGTCAATGGCTTCCCTGGTCTGTGGCATTACTCCGTCATCCGCAGCTACCACTAACACTACAATATCAGTAACACTTGCCCCGCGTGCACGCATTGCGGTAAAAGCTTCATGGCCAGGCGTATCAAGAAAAGTAATTTCTCCTGTCGGCAGATTCACCCGATAGGCACCGATATGTTGTGTTATCCCGCCGTGTTCGCTATCAACTACCTTGGTTTGCCGGATCGCATCCAAGAGAGAAGTCTTGCCATGGTCAACATGCCCCATAAAAGTTACGATCGCGGGGCGCAATTTTAAATCCTGCGTTTTATCAATAGTCTCGTGTATTTTTAAGGCCAGTTCTTCTTCAGTGGGCGCTTGCTTAATTTCATATCCGTATTTTTCACAAATTAACGCTGCTATTTTCTCGTCTAAAAACTGGTTGATTCCCGCCATTACTTTCATGTCCATCAAAAATTTAATCAGCACCGATGGCTTCTCCTGCAACCTGATCGCCAGATCCTTAAGTGTAATCGGAAGCTGCAATTCCAATTCCTTTAATACTTTCTTTACTACCGGTGCAGGCGTCGGTATGGCTGGTTTACTTTCCACAGGAGGGATGACTTTTTTTACCTCTTTTACCGGTGGCTTAGGGAGAACTACTGGCGGAACATGCTCTTTTGGCTTAGGGGTGATAATTTCTTTCGGTTTCTCTTCAACAATAACCCTCGGCTTGATTGCCGGATAGATAATTTGCGGCTTTAGTTCTTTTTCCTTAATAACCTTAACTTCCTTTTCACGCGGCTTAGTAATTTTTTTTACCGCGGAAGCTTTATGTATTGGTTTAGCTATCTTTGTTTTTACTTGCGCAACTGGCTTAGTAGTTTTCTTCTTAGGAAGAACTTTTTCTTTTTTTGCCACTTTCGCCGTTTTTTTAGTCTTGGTTACCATAAATGCCCTCTATTCTTTTTTTGCTGGTATTTCTTCTTGAAGCTTTTTAGCTTCCTCGATTATTTTCTCGGCTTTTTTTTCGCCGATACCTTTTACCTGCAATAAATCTTCTGGCTTCCCCGCAAGGATATCTTCTACACTGTTAAAACCCGCGGCCTTAAGGCCTTCTAATATTTTCTCTTTAACTGTAGATAGTTCTTCTATGGGAATTCCAGTTTTTGCTTTTTTAGTTTTCTTTGTTTTCTTGGCTTTCTTTGTTTCTGTTGCTTCTTCCTGCGGCACTTCTTCTGCTTGGGCTACTTCGCCTTCTTTAGCTTTAGCGGCTTCAGCAGCAGCGGCAGCGGTAGCTTTAGTACGAATATCTAGCTCCCAGCCGATTAAGCGGGAAGCAAGGCGTACATTCTGCCCATGCTTACCAATAGACAAAGAAAGCTGGTCATCATCAACGATTACTTCTGCTTTTTGATTCTCTTTATCCAATTTTATTTCTGCGATTTTTGCCGGCGATAACGCAGCTTTAATATATTCCCTGATATCATCATTGTATCTAACAATATCGATTTTTTCGCCTTGAATTTCATTAACAATATTTCGTACACGGTTACCGCGCATCCCTACACAAGCCCCCACAGAATCTACCTTTTCATTTTTCGACCAGACTGCGATT
>JAQUNE010000024.1 GCA_028717765.1 Candidatus Omnitrophota bacterium
TACTTCCGGTTAAAGCCTGAGTGAGTTTATAAGCCACTCCCACGCCTGCTAAGTCTTTATATTTATAGGTACAGTTTTTTAATTTAGGATTAAGTATCGCGGATGCCGGCGCCAAAGAATCACCTGAAAGCTGATGATGGTCAGTAACAATCACCTCGATCTGGTTCTGCCTTAAGGCCTTGATTTCTTCATGGCTACTGGTACCGCAATCTACAGTAATTAAGAGTTTAATCTTTTTTTCTTTGGCAATCTCTATGACTTTCTTATTTAAACCGTAGCCCTCTTTAATCCGGTGCGGAATATAATGTGCAACATCCAGCCCTTGCTTGATCAAAGTATTTTTCAAAATTGCCACAGCAGTAACTCCGTCAACGTCATAATCGCCGCAAATCAAGACTTTCTCTTTGTTCTTTGCTGCCCGGGTAATCAAGGCAACTGCCTGCTTCATCTGTGAAAAAAGAAAAGGATTCAAGAGGCCCGAAAGGTCGGTTTTTAAAAAATTATGCGCTTGCCCAGGAGTCTCGATACCGCGGTTAATTAAAAGCTGGGCAAGGACCGGAGAAATACCTAATTCTTTGCTCAGATTATTCTGAAGTGTTTTGTTGGCGGGAAAAAATTTTAAGATCTTGTGTGATGACATTTACATCTTCTCAGGGCAAGAAACTCCCAATAATTCCAAACCTGTAGCTAGCACGATTCTTGTTGCCTCAACCAAAGACAGGCGCGCCTGGGTCAGTTGGGCATCATCCCCTAAAACCCGGTGCAAATCGTAAAATTTATGAAATGACTCGGAAAGTTCCTGTAAATAAACCGTAAGCATATAAGGATCTAAAGTAGCTAAGCAAATATTCAAGATATAAGAAAACTGCACTTGTTTTTTTAAGAGCTCGATCTCTGCTTTTTCTTTTAGCAGGTTAAAATCAGCATGCTTTAATTCTTTCCCCAAAGGGCTGCTGCGTAAAATACTGCAGATCCTGGCATGCGCATACTGCACATAATAAACCGGATTTTCCGAGGTTTCTTTTTTCGCGACCTCCAGATCAAAATCCAAGTGGCTGGAAGTACGGCGCATCAAAAAGAAAAATCGCGCGGCATCTTTTCCTACTTCATCTAAAACTTCCCTTAAAGTAATATACTGGCCCTTTCGCGTGGACATCTGCACAGGCTTGCCAGCCCTAGAAATAGTTGCCAGTTGCACGATAATAATTGATATGCTATTAAGGTCATGGCCAAAAGCCGCTACCGAAGCCTTGAGCCTATTAATATACCCATGGTGATCAGGCCCCCAGAGATTAATCAGCCAGCTAAATCCGCGTTTAAACTTTTCTTGATGATAAGCAATATCCGGAGCCAGATAGGTTTGTGAGCCATCGCTTTTTATGACTACCCTATCCTTATCATCGCCGAATTCCGTGGACTTAAACCAAGTTGCGCCGTCTTGTTCATAAAGGTACCCTTTGTTTTTTAAAAATTTAAACCCCTCTTCGATCTGACCGCTTTTGGTGAGGGCTTTCTGGCTCGACCAATGGTCAAACTTTACCCCGAAATCTGCTAATTCCGTTTTAATAATATCTAAAATTATCGTGGCGGCAAAATTACCTAATTCTTCATTTTTTACCTTTTTTGCACTGGCTTCTTTGGCAATCTCATAAATATAATCACCTTGATAATAGTTCTCCGGAAATTCTATACTTTCGCCCGTAAGCTCCCGCATCCTTAGTTCTACGGATCTACCAAGAATGTTAATTTGATTGCCTTCGTCATTAAGATAATATTCACGCTCTGCGCGAAATCCCAAAAAATTCATAATATTCGCCAGAGAGTCGCCCACTGCAGCTTGCCGGGCGTGCGCTACAGATAAAGAACCAGTAGGGTTTGCGCTGACAAATTCAATTAAGACGGTCTTTTTAGAACCTGAATCTTCCCTAAGCGCATCCTTGCCTTTTGTCAAAAGCTCCTCTAGCTTTGCGTAGAAATACGCCTCGGAGAAATAGAAATTAATAAAGCCAACACCTTCCACCTTGATCTCTTTGATGAATTTTCTCGATAAGTTTTTCTCTAGAAGCCTTTGAATCGCGGCAATAAGTAAGTCAGCTGTTTCGCGGGGAGATTTCTTAATTAGTTTGCAGAGGCGTAAAGCAATATTGGTAGTAATATCGCCAAACCGCGAATCCGCAGGCAGATCCAGGTTTGGCTCCAAGGCTACCACCTCTGCCGAAAGTAATTCCTGCTGAGCTTCTTTAATTACAAAATTAAGTAGATCCTGAATATTATCTTTCATCGCTTTATTTTAACTTAGTTGGAAAGGTTACTCGATAGGAAAAAATATTAAGGCAAGGGTTTCTTAGGGATCCGTAACTTTTTTGCATCGCTCCATAAGTGCTCTAAAGAATAAAACTCTCTCATCGGTTCATAGAAGACATGCACCACAATACTAGAGTAGTCTAAGACCACCCAGCCGGATTCGTCATTCATTAAAACCTTAGAGAGAGATTTTATTCTATGCTTATTTAATTCCTCTTCTACTGCAGTGCCGATTGCGTTTACTTGTCGATTAGATGTGCCACTGGCGATCACAAAGTAATCGCAAAAAGAACACACCCGGCGCATATCTAGAATCACTACATCGAGCGCCTTTTTAGACCGAGCAACCTGAGCAATGCGAAGAGCGATATTTTTCGGTTCTATTTTAAAGGTTCCCCCTTACAAAGAATTGTACACCGACCTATCGCCGCAGTAGGCGACGCACCCGCCAATCCGATATGGCGGGGTGCCTTAAAGTCGGGCGTTATTTTTTTCCTAAAATCTTATACATTCCGGTGCCACAATCTGGGCATTTTCCTTTAGCTGCCAGCCTTTTATTCTTCATGGTCACCTTTTGTTCATCTTTCATTGTTTTTTTAGCTTTGCATTTTACGCAATATCCAACTTCTGCCATTTTATTCCTCCTTGTTAGATTAGATGTAATAATAATGCCTTTATTTAATTTTAATCATACCATATGTAATTTTCTCTGTCAATTAGTTCTTCGCGCTCTTCTGATGCTTAATATGTTTTTCTTCGATTTCCCCGACAATCTCTTCGGTTAAATCTTCAAGTGTGACTAAACCCACTGTTTTTTTATGCTCGTTTACCACAATAGCGATCTGGATTTTTTCCGTCTGGAATTTCATCAGTAACTTATTCACCGGCATCGTAAAGGGGACATAAACGGCCTCATGGATCAAATCCTGCAACAAAAATAGGCCCTTATCCCTTAAAATATAAAGCAGATCATGTGCATATACAATGCCTACGATATTTTCAATTGTACCGCGATAAACTGGTAACCTGGCATGGCCCTGTTCTACAAAAACATTTAGTAAGTCTTCCGAACTGATATTAACATTGACGGCGACGATTTTTTCCTTAGGCACCATACAATCGCCAACTTGGATATCGCCAAATTCAAAGATCCTGTGCAACATACTTCCTTCCTGATCAGTTAGGAACCCTTCTTCTTTGCCTACTTCTATCATCAGGCGTAATTCTTCTTCTGTAATTAAGGGTGATTTTCTTGCCGGCTTTATTCCTAAGAGCCTAATCAGGAAATTGCTAGCCTGCATAAAGATAAAAATTACCGGACGAAAAATCCTGACGAACGCCTCCATAAACGGAGCGATAGCTAAAGCAATCCGCTCTGTATGTTTAATTGCCAGGATCTTAGGGGTAATTTCGCAGACTACGACGATAAATATAGAACTTATTAATGTAGCAAGAATAATTCCCCACTTATAGCCAAAAATAAATACACAGCTACCGGTAATAATCGCGGAAATAGCAATATTCACAAAATTATTCCCTACCAGGATTGCCACGATAAATTTATCTAATTTGTTAATTAAACGTTGGATATTTTGTGCGCGCTTAATTTTGCGGCTAATCATATGGCGCAGCCGGATCTTACTCAGGCTAATAATTGAAGTTTCCGAAGCAGAAAACAAAAAAGAAATTAATGCCAGGATGATCAGGATGGTCAAAGTAAATGGCGAGGAAAAAATATTATACATGCTTTAACTATCTGCCTAAATGCAGGTATTGACAGATCTTCTTTTCTCCGTCGGCAAGAGGGCCGATAAGTGCCAGATTAATTTTTTCTTCTTGAAAGATCTGTTTTGCAGTTTCCCTGAGGTCTTCTCTTGTCACTTTTTTAACTTCCGCAACAATATCAGTAATAGTATAAGTTTTATCCAGTGTTGCGGTAGTTTCTCCGATCCAGAGCATATTATCCATGGTATCTTCCAGGGCTAATAAAAGTTGGCCAAGATAAAAATCTTTTGCGCGCTTAAACTCATCTTCTGTAACCAAATTTCCTTTAATCCTGGTTAATTCCTTTAAAATTAATTCTATTGCTTCAATTACTTTACGGTTATCAATACCGGCATGCACGATAAAGGCGCCGGTATCATAAAAACGTTTAGGCGAAGTGCCAATTTCATAAGCAAGGCCGCGCTTCTCCCTTAATTCATTAAAGAGGCGGCTGGACATATTAGCCCCTAAAATTACATTTAATAACCCTAAGGCGTGCTTTAAATGATGGTCGCGCTTAAAACTATGAAAACCGAGTGCTAAATGTGTTTGCTCGGTATCTTTACGGAATAATTTTACCTGTGATTTATTTTGGGCTTCTCTGGCAGCAAGAAAGGTATTAGGATGATCTTTCTTTTTTCCGGAGAAAATCTTAGCCACGTTCTTTTCTAATTGGTGAAAATCCAATAAACCGGCGGCGCTCACGACAATATTCGGCGCGGTATAATGCCTTTCTTTAAATGAAGAGATTACTTGCCGATCTATCTCGGTCAAAGACTCTACTGTCCCAATTATCGGGCTGCCTATCGGTTGTGCCGGCCAAAGTAATTCGTCTAATAACTCAAAAACATAGCTTTGTGGCTGGTCCTTATACATCTTTAATTCTTCCAAAATCACCTGCTTCTCTTTTTCCACTTCTAATTTTGGCAATAAAGGATTGGCCACCATGTCAGATAAAATATCCAAAGCCAGATTTAAATGGCGTGCGGGGATTTTTACCAAAT
The DNA here is from genome assembly GCA_028717765.1 of Candidatus Omnitrophota bacterium. The sequence goes on from JAQUNE010000024.1 coordinate 5,073, forward strand.
AACAGGTAAGCTCCTCTGAAGTAAAACCGTTCAAAGCGCCACCCACTCCTTCAATAGATTCTTTAATCTTACGGCAGGAATATTTTTTTGTACCCTTAAAAAGTAAATGCTCTAAAAAATGAGACACCCCTTTATTCTTAAAATTTTCATACCTACCCCCTACCTTAATCCAGACACCTATTGCTACTGACTGCATATTCGCCATACTATGTGCGATGATCCTTAAGCCATTGTCTAATTTTGATTTTTTATACACGTTTTAAATAAGAGACAAAATCTCCTACCCGTTTGGTTAAATCTTTTTTATCCAGGTTTTCTTTGATTTTTTTCACGATTGCGCTTCCCACAATTACACCGTCTGCATTTTTTAAAACCTGCCTGACCTGTTGGTTTGTAGAAACCCCGAAGCCCACAGATACGGGGACCTTTGTATACTTTTTAATCTCTTTAAGCTTACGCAACAAATCTTGGGGCAGGTTCTTACGCGCGCCGGTAACTCCGGTAAGGCAAACATAATAAATAAACCCGCGGGAAACCTTGGTAATGAACTTGATGCGTTCCTGGGAAGTGGTGGGCGAAATAAAAAATATGGTACTCAAATCGGCACTCCGGGAGAATTTTATTAACCCTTTGGCTTCTTCAGGAGGCAAGTCCGGGACAATTACCCCATCTACGCCGGCTGCTCTTGCGGATCTCACAAATTTCTCTTCCCCAAAAGCAAAGATAGGATTGTAATAAGTCATCAGGCATATTGCAACTTCGCTTTTGTTTCGCACCCGCTTAACTAATTTAAGGATATCTGACAAACTGGTTTTCTTTTTTAAAGATTCAAAAGAAGCTTCCTGGATAGTTGGCCCGTCAGCCATAGGGTCAGAAAAAGGCACGCCTAATTCTATAATATCAACACCTCTATTGTCCAACTCCAGGACCAATTTTTCCGTGGTTTTTAGATTTGGATAACCGGCTGTAATAAAGGCGATAAAAGCCTTTTTTCGATTTCGCTTTAACTCTAAGAATTTTTTTTCGATCCTGTTCTTCATCTAAAACTTCCCTGTAACAATTCCCAGATCCTTGTCTCCTCTTCCGGAAAGGCAAAGAATAATAATGGAATTTTTTCTTATGCTCGGATTTAACTTTTTCAAATAGCTAATTGCGTGCGCTGATTCCAATGCGGGAATGATCCCTTCAATTTCGGATAATAATTTAAACCCTTCCAGAGCCTCTCTGTCGCTAATTGCTACATATTGGGCGCGGTGAATTTTTTTGTAAAAGGCGTGTTCCGGCCCCACGCCAGGATAATCCAGGCCTGCGGCAATTGAATGCGCATTTTTTACCTGGCCATCCGCATCCTGCAAAAGGTCTGATTTTGAACCATGCAACACTCCGGGTTTTCCAGCTACCAAACTTGCGGAATGTTTACCCGAAGCTAACCCTTTACCTGCAGCTTCCACGCCAATAAATTTTACACTGCGATCATTAAAGAAGGAATAGAACAAACCCATGGCATTACTGCCGCCGCCAACACAAGCAACCAGATAATCAGGTAAACGTTTTTCCTGCTTCAAGATCTGCTGCCTGGCTTCTTTTCCGATTATGGACTGAAAGTCGCGCACCATTGCCGGATAGGGATGCGGCCCGGCAACTGTGCCGATGATATAATGCGTATGCTCTACATTAGTTACCCAATCCCTTAACGCTTCAGTCATCGCGTCTTTTAAAGTCTTGGTTCCGCTGGTTACCGGAACTACTCTTGCTCCGAGTAATTTCATCCGGAAGACATTTAAACTCTGGCGCTTAATATCTTCCTCGCCCATATAAATATCGCATTTCAGGCCAAACTTTGCTGCTACTGTTGCCGTAGCAACGCCATGCTGACCAGCTCCGGTCTCAGCAATCACCCGGGTTTTTTTCATCCTTACGGCAAGTAATATCTGGCCGATAGTATTATTGATTTTATGCGCGCCGGTATGTAATAAATCCTCTCGCTTAAGATAAACTTTCTTTATTCCTAAATGTTTACTCAGAGTCTCGGCAAGATATAAAGGCGTGGGCCTACCTGCGTATTGCTTAAGATAGTAATCAAAGTCCTGGCGAAATTTTTTATCATGCTTTGCCCGGCTGTACTCTTTTTCCAGCTCATCCAAAGCAAAAATCAGCGTCTCGGAAACATACCTTCCGCCAAACCCATTAAAATGCCCTTGTTTATCCGGTAGCATTTATTCTTCCTCTCATGGTACTTAAAAAACTATACTACAAATAAAAAATTTAAGCAATAATAAACTTTTGACTTTCTCTTACCCTTTTGCCGCAGCGATAAATTTGCGAACTCTGCGATAATCTTTTTTTCCCGGCAGAGCTTCAAGCGAGCTGGAGGCATCAACCCACTGCGGATGCACGGCCCTGATTGCGGCTTGGACATTCTTTTCATCCAATCCGCCGGATAAAAATATCGTCTGCTTTAAATTATCAAGCTGGGTAACTAGTTTCCAGTTAAACTTTTTGCCTGTCCCGCCTAATTTTGATTTAGAAAAAGTATCGAAGAGATACGCGAAAACCTTATATTTCAAGACATCCTTTAGGCTGGATTTATTTTTTATGCGAAAAACCTTAATTATTTTATAGTGCTTAAATTTTTTACAAAATTCCGGTGATTCATTTCCGTGAAATTGCAGGATATCAAGGCCGCATTCTTTTGCAACTTGTTTTATGCTTTTCTCTGTAGCATTGACAAATACGCCGATCTTAATGATATTTTTCGGGATATCCTTAATGATCTCTTTAGCTTTCTGCACAGATATGTAGCGTGGGCTTTTTTTATAGAATAAAAAACCCAAAGCATCGCAGCCGGCAGCCACGGAAACCCTGGCATCTTCTAAATTTGTAATCCCGCAGATCTTAACTTTTACCATCCCATAACCTCTTCTACTTTTTTCCTGATATCCGGCGCTTGCATAAATGCCTCGCCGATCAAACAGGCAGCTATACCTAAAATTTTAAAAAATAATACATCCTGATAACTCTTAATCCCGCTCTCTACCACTACTATTTTATCTTTTGGAACCAAAGGAAAAAGTTTTTCCGTAGTTTTAAAATCAGTTTCTAAGGTATGCAGGTCCCTATTATTGATTCCTATCAGAGTAACTGGTTTAAGTTTTAAGACTTTTTTCAATTCTTTTTCATCGTGCACTTCAACCAAAACATCCAGCCCCAAACTGCTGGCCAATTCGATTAAACTCAGAATAGTTTCCTGTGTCAATAAATCCGCGATCAGCAATATCGCATCCGCTCCGAAATAGCGCGATTCATAAACCTGGTATTCTTCTAAGATAAAATCTTTTCTTAATACCGGAACCGTAACTGCATTTTTTACTTCGTTCAAATATGTAAGGCTGCCGCAAAAATAATCCTCTTCCGTTAACACGGAAATTGCCTGGACCCCTACTTCCTGGTAGATTGCGGCGATTTGCTGCGGATTAAAATCTTCACGGATCACTCCACGCGAAGGCGAGGCTTTTTTAATCTCGGCGATCAGGCAGATTTCCCGCGGCTTGGTAATTGCCTTGATAAAGGGGCGCGTGGGGACAAGCCCCGCACACTTTGCCTTTAGTTCTTCCAGCGGTAAACTGGCTTTTGAAATAAGAATTTTTTCTTTCTTTTTCGCGACAATCTCTTTTAAGATATCAGCTTTTTTAGCCATGCGAAAACCCCTTTAATAACTCAAACTTTTCCCGTGCTTTTCCGGAATCAATTGCATGCTTAGCTAATTCTATACCATCATGAATTGACTTAGTCTTATCCGCGGCATAGATTGCGGCTGCTGCATTTAATAAAACAATATCCCTTTTTGCTCCTTTTGCCCCTTTTAAAATATCCAAGAGGATGCGCGCGTTTAACGCTGTATCCCCGCCTGCTAAGTCATTAAGGGTGGCTCGTTTAAGACCAAAATCCTCTGGCTTAATTGTATAAGTCTTCAATTCACCACGGTACTCTTCGGAAATTATCGTAGAATCCGTAGTAGTAATTTCGTCCAAACCATCATTACCGTGCACCACTAAAGCATGCTCGGTGCCTAATTTAGCGAGCACCTCTGCTAAAGGTGTGGTCCAGCGCTGGTCATACACTCCGATTAACTGATGTGTAGCACAAGCAGGATTACTTAAGGGGCCTAGAAGATTAAAAATTGTGCGTTTCCCCATCTGCTTACGCGCTTCTGCCGCGTATTTCATTGCCGGATGCAGGTTTTGCGCGAATAAAAAAGCGATCCCTATTTTCTCCAGGCACTCTTGGATTTTTTCCGGAGCAAGATTAATATCTACCCCGAGCTTTTCCAGAATATCCGCGCTACCGGCTGAGCTGGAAACCGCGCGGTTGCCGTGCTTTGCCACAATAATCCCACAGGCGCAAGCAACAAAAGAGACTACAGTAGAAATATTAAAAGTTCCTGTCCTGTCTCCGCCGGTGCCGCAAGTGTCTAAAACTATTTTTTCTTTGGGGCAAATTTTAGTCACGTGGCTGCGCATGACTACGGCTGCCTCAAACAACTCTTCTATAGTCTCCCCTTTTTTAGTCAATGCTTCCAGAAAGGGAACAATCTCTTCGGTCTCAACCTCGCCGGATAAAATATCTTCCATCACGGCGGACATTTGGCCTTTAGCTAAATTCTTGCCACTGGAGATAACTTCCGTTGCTTCTTTAATCATAAGTTTAAAAAATTCTTCAGTAAATCCTTACCTACTTTGGTTAAAATAGATTCCGGATGGAACTGTACTCCCCAAAGAGGAAATTTTTTATGCTTCAATCCCATAATCTCTTTTTCTTTTGTCCAGGCAGTAACCTCTAAACAAGCAGGCAATGTTTTTCTATCCACAAGAAGTGAATGATACCTGGTTGCCTCAAAAGGATTTGGTATTTTTTGAAAAATATCTTTTTTATTGTGATAGATCAAGGAAGTTTTACCGTGCATAATTTTCTTCGCGATAATAATCCTGCCTCCATAAGCATACCCAATTGCCTGATGCCCCAGACAAACGCCCAAAATAGGGATCTTACCCGCAAGCTGCTTAATTACTTCACATGATATTCCCGCATTTTCCGGCCTGCCGGGCCCGGGGGAAATGACAATTTTTTTTGGCGCGATTTTTTTAATTTTAGCGACCGTGATTTTGTCATTACGAAAAACCTTAACCTGAGCACCCAGCGCTCCCAAATATTGCACAAGGTTATAGGTGAAGGAATCGTAATTATCGATCATCAAGATCATTCTCTTTCCCTCCAGATCTTTGCTCCTAATTTCTCTAATTTTGCTTCAATGCCTTCGTATCCGCGCTCTAAGTGATAGATCCTTGAGCTCGAAGTCTTACCCTTGGCAACTAAGCCAGCTAATACCAAACTTGCTGAAGCGCGCAGATCTGAAGCCATTACCGGAGCTCCGGATAAAGCTTTAATTCCAGAAACAATTGCGTGCGGCCCCTCCCTTTGAATATTGGCACCCATACGGTTAAGTTCCGCCACATGCATGAACCTGTCAGGATAAATTTTTTCCGTAATCACGCTGATTCCTGGAGTAACACACATTAAACTCATAAACTGTGCCTGCATATCCGTGGCAAACCCCGGGAAAGGTAAAGTAGTAATATTCACCGGCTTTAAATTTTTTCTTGCATGGATACGCAAAGTATTATCAGTTTTAACTACACAAGCCCCTGCCTCCTGAAGTTTATCTATTAAAGCTCCCAGGTGCCCGGAACAAACATTTTTAATCGTAATATCGCCTTTGGTAATTAATGAAGCTAACATAAATGTTCCCGCTTCGATCCGGTCAGAAATAATCCTGTGTTCTGCGCCGTGTAAATGCCTGACTCCTTCGATTTCAATCATCGGGGTTCCATGACCTTTGATTTTAGCGCCCATCTTAATTAAAAATTCTGCCAAATCCGCTACTTCCGGCTCGCAGGCAGCGGATTCAATAATAGTTTTACCGTGTGCCAAGACTGCTGCCATCATCACATTATCAGTAGCTAGCACCGAAGAACCAAAAACTCCGCCTAAATATACAAAATTCCCTTTAAGCTTATTTGCCGTAGCCACAACATAGCCTGCTTCGATATTAATTTCCGCTCCCAATGATCTTAATCCCTTAATATGTAGGTCTACCGGCCGAATCCCGATGATGCACCCACCAGGCAGGGAAACCTTGGCTTTTTTTAATTTCCCAAGAAGTGGGCCTAAGACACAAAAGGAAGCGCGCATCGTGGAAACCAACTTATAATCCGCGATGTAGCTTATATTCTTATTCGAGCTAACTGTAACTACCCCTTTATCGAAATCTACATTTTTTCCTAAAGAGCGCAAGATCTTCAACATCGTATTGGTATCGCGTAAATTCGGCACGCCTCTTAATACACAGGCATCGTCAGTTAAAAGTGTTGCCGCTAATATTGGTAGTACCGAATTCTTTGCCCCAGAAATCGTTACTTCCCCTTTTAAAGGGATCTGGCCCTCAATATTTAATTTATCCATTTTTCCTCACCTAATTTTTTAACCACTACTACTCTATCAATATTAACATAATCTTTAACTACTTCAATGACTTCAAAATTTTTCGAATTTTGAAAAATATTTTTAATCCTCTCTAACTGGCCAAAGCCGATTTCTAGGACTAAGAGCCCGTTTTCTTTTAAATGCCCTCCGGCAGCAACTGCGAGACGACGATAAAAATCTAAACCATCTTTTCCGCCATCCAAGGCAATACGCGGCTCATGGGCGATTTCAGGCTGCAGGGTATCAATCTCTCCACTGGCGATGTAAGGAGGATTACTGATAATAAAATCGTACGGCGTACGGGGTACAGGGTACTGAGCAAATAAATCAGACTTCATAAATTTAATTCTTTCGCTTACCTGATTTAGTACTGCATTTTCTTTAGCAACCTCCAGCGCCGTTTCTGATAAATCAATGGCGCTTATTTCTATACCGTGTAAAAGTTTTGCTAAAGAAATTGCGATACACCCTGACCCTGTGCCTAAATCTAAAAGATTTAAACTCCTTGTTCCTGGCTCTTGGCTCTTGGCCTTTTTTATTACAGTTTCTACAAGCACTTCCGTCTCCGGGCGCGGAATTAATACTCCCGGGCACACCTTAAATTCTAACCCCATAAATTCTGTTTTACCTAAAATATATTGTATCGGCTCGCCCTGGATTCTTCTTTTTAAAACTGAAGAAATAAATTTTTTCGCCGCCTCATTCAAAATTAAGGCGCGATTACTGTATAAAGACATCCTATCGCAATTTAGAACTTGAGAAAATAAAACTTCAGCTTCCGTCATTTGTTCTTTTCCTGCAATTCCTGCGCGGCTTTGATTAAGGCCTCAGAGAGTTCATCAAGCTGGCCCTCTAAGATCGCTTCCAGCCTGTGTGAGGTAAAGTTAATTCGATGGTCGGTGACCCTGCGATCCGGAAAATTATAGGTGCGGATCTTTTCGCTTCTGTCGCCGGTACCGATCTGTGCTTTTCTTTCCCGGGAAACCTTTTTCATTTCTTCTTGTTGCATCATATCCAAAATCCGCGCGCGCAGGATACGCATCGCCTTAGTTTTATTTTTTACCTGCGAACGCTCATCCTGGCAAGCAACTACTGTACCAGTGGGGATATGTGTAATGCGTACCGCGGAATCGGTTTTTTGCATATGCTGCCCACCGGGCCCGCTGGAGCGATAGGTATCAATACGCAGATCCTTGGCATCAATAGTTAAATCAACTTCTTCGGGTTCCACAAATACAGCTACCGTGGCAGTAGAGGTATGAATTCTACCCTGAGCCTCAGTAACCGGTACGCGCTGCACACGGTGTACCCCGCTTTCAAACTTTAATCTTTTAAAGGCATCTTTACCTTTTACGCTAAAAGAAACGTCTTTAAACCCTCCGGATTCATTCTCACTGGCTGACATTAACTCTACCTGCCAACCTTTGGTCGCGGCGTACTTATTGTACATACGATAAAGGTCCGCGGCAAAAAGCCCAGCTTCATCACCACCGGTTCCCTGCCGAATTTCCACAATAATATCTTTCCCGAGATCTTTATCTTCTCCGGCAAGTAGTCTTTTCAGTTTCTCTTCAAGTTCAGCCTTTTTGATTCTTAATTCCTCCAGCTCTTTGCTGGCTAATTCCAAAAA
>JAQUNE010000025.1 GCA_028717765.1 Candidatus Omnitrophota bacterium
TTTCTGCAGGTATTCGTAAAGAACATTTTAGTGCAACTCCTACTTATATGGCCTGCCGGTATTGCGCCTATCATCAGGTCTGTCCGTTTGCGGCGATTAAATAAGCATAGGATTTTTCTAATAATCATTGACATGGTCAATGGAGAAGGTAAAATATAAAGATTAAATTGAGGGGGAGAACAATGTCAAAGAAGCAAAAGAAAAGTTGGGTAAGGCCGATGTTGACATTATTAACAAGGGGAGATAGACAAGAGGGGGTCTTGCTTGCCTGTAAGTTCAGCGTGGGGCCGGTTTTCTATGCTGGTAGCACCTGGTCTATGTGCCAGTGGCAGACTACCGTGGGCAGCTGCGTTAACAATTGTAGCACTGTCGCGTCGTCGTAGCCCTTGCATCCTTGGGATTTGGTCTGATGATTACGGCTCTGCCTTATTTTTTAATCACCTTAAACGAATCAAAGCTCGCATCGCTTTTTTGACCGCCCAGGGAAACCTGTTTTAAGACCCAGGTATAAACCTCTGCGTCTGTAAATGTATCTGCGCTGATCTTAGTAGTAGTTATATCTGAGGGGATTTGTTTTTTAAGGATCAAATTTGCTTCCACAGTATTGTAGCCTTTGTATAAGCGAAAATCATAATAGTCTACTGTTACCGCGTATTCGCCGCCCCATTTGAACTCCAAGTCGTTTTTTCCGGTTAGTACAACAGTTTCTGTGATGGGAAAAATTAATCTTGGTTCAGGTAGATTGTTTAATGCTTCTGCCGCGCCTCTACCGACTTCAAAAGGGTAGGCGCTGTTATAGGTAAAGAGCAGCAGTAGGGATAGGGGTAACAAATATTTTATCTTTCTTTGCATTTTTGACTCCTTTCTGTTATAATTCTACAATATTTATATTTTGATGCAAGGAAAAAAAGTGGAAAAATTAAAGCAAGAATATATGCTCCTGGCAATCGCGCAAGCCAAAAAGAACTTTAAGAGCCTGGCAGGGGGGCCATTCGGAGCTTGTATTGTTAAACATAACAAGGTTTTGTCTGTAGCGCATAATACGGTATTGAAGGAAGATGCCACTTGCCATGCTGAAGTTAACGCGATTCGACAAGCATCTAGGAAACTCAAGAGTTTTGACCTAAGCGGGTGTGTAATCTATTCGACAACTGAGCCGTGTCCAATGTGCTTTAGCGCGATCCACTGGGCAAGAATTGACACAATTGTTTACGGCACTTCGATTTTGGACGCTAAGCAAATTGGCTTCTGTGAATTAAGCATCTCTTGTAATAAGCTTAATCGCCTGGGAGGCGCAAAAATCAAGATTATCCCGGGGTTTTTCTATGAAGAGTGTTTAAGGCTCTTTCAGCAGTGGGATAAGCTCGAAAATAAACAGGTATATTAAGCTAAATAATTATTAGATTTTGTTGACTAATAACCTAGAATAGCGTATAATACTAAAAAATAAAGGGAGGTGAAGAAATTGGTTTTAGTAAAAGACAAAAAGAAAGCGATTATTGAAAGTTTTAAGGTACATACTAGGGATACCGGATCAGCGGATGTGCAAATTGCGCTTTTGACTGAGAGAATTAACTCTTTAGCTGGGCATTTTAAGGATAACAAAAAGGATCATCATTCCCGCCGCGGACTTTTGGCACTAGTCGGAAGGCGCCGCAGACTGCTTGCTTATCTCAAGAAAAAAGACAGCAAAAAGTACGAAGAGATTATCGAAAAGCTCAAGCTGAGAAAATAAATCAAATCCGTATTAATCCTTAAAGAAAGGTGTAGAAGATCATGCAAGAGAGTACGATGAAGCTTAAATTTGGAAAGAACGACTTTGTCCTTGAAACAGGCAAAATTGCCAAACAGGCCAATGGCGCGGTTACCATTCAGTATGGAGGAACCGTTGTCCTGGTAACTGCCTGTATGTCAAAAGAACTAAGAGAAGGGCAGGATTTCTTTCCTTTAACCGTAGAATATCAGGAGAAAACTTATGCTGCCGGCAGGATCCCCGGTGGTTTCTTTAAAAGAGAGGGTAGGCCTTCGGAGAGCGAGATTTTGACTGCGCGTTTAATTGACCGCCCCGTACGCCCGCTTTTTCCCAAAGGTTTTTTAAATGAAGTGCAGATTATGGCGCTTGTTTTATCCAGTGATGGAGAGAATGACCCTGATGTGTTGGCGGTTTGCGGAGCTTCAGCTGCGCTTTCCATATCCGATATCCCGTTTAATGGCCCCTTGGCTTGCTGCCGTGTGGCCCGGGTGAACCAGGAATTTATCATTAATCCTACCTATGCAGAATTAGATAGCGCAGATTTAGATGTAGTTTTAGCGATTAATAATAAGGGTATTGAAATGCTTGAGTCGAAGGCTAAAGAAGTTTCTGAGGAAGATTATATGCAAGCGGTGAAGGTGGGATTTGAGGCATTGCAAGAATTATTACGCCTTCAGGAAGAATTCAAAGCTAAATTTGGCAAGCCTAAAGCCACTATTGAATTAAAAGCAACCAGCCCTGCTTTAAAAAAGCAGGTAGAAGAATTAGCTGGGGAAAAATTAAAAGAAATTTATGATATTGGCAACAAAGATGAACGTGAAGAAAGAGTAGATTTATTAGCTAAAGAGCTGGGAGAGAAGCTTGCCTCTGATGAATGTACGACCAGCGATATAAAAACCGCATTGGTTGAAGTAGAGCAGATGCATGTGAGAAAGAAAATCCTGGAAGGCAGCCGTGTAGACGCAAGGGCATTTACGCAAATCCGTCCGATTAGCTGTGAAGTTTCCTTTCTGCCGCGAACTCATGGTTCAGCCCTTTTTACGCGCGGGCAAACGCAGAGTTTGGCTGTAACTACTCTCGGAACAGGCGAGGATGAACAGATGGTTGAGGCGCTGGAAGGCGAGAAATTTAAGACCTTTATGCTGCATTACAGTTTTCCTCCTTTTAGCGTGGGAGAAACTGCTCCGGTACGCGGCCCTGGCCGTCGGGAAATTGGCCACGGTGCTTTAGCGGAAAAATCTCTCATGGCAGTTGTTCCTTCAAAAGAAAAATTCCCTTATACGATCAGGGTGGTTTCGGAAATCTTAGAGTCTAACGGTTCTTCAAGTATGGCTACAGTCTGTGCTGCAACTCTTTCTTTGATGGATGCAGGTGTACCGATAAAAGACCCGGTAGCCGGAGTAGCATTGGGATTAATTAAAGAGGGCAGTAAAGAAATCATACTTACAGATATCTCCGGATTAGAGGACCATTTTGGCGATATGGATTTTAAAGTTGCTGGCACCAAAAAAGGGGTGAGCGCAGTACAGTTAGATTTAAAGATCGATGGCATTGGGCTGGAATTGCTGCAAAAAGCCTTAGCACAAGCAAAAGAAGCGCGCCTGGTTATTCTTGATAAAATGATCGCCAGTCTCGCTAGCCCTCGGAAGGATTTATCTTCTTATGCCCCGCGCATCGAGGTTTTAAAAATAAATACGGAAAAAATCGGAGAGTTGATCGGTCCCGGCGGAAAAACCATTAAGGCCATTATTGCTGCCACCGGAGCAAGTATTGATATTAAGGATGACGGTACGGTTTTAGTCGGCTCGACCGACGCGGCAAAATCAAATGACGCAATCAAGATGGTCAAGGCGATCACCGATGATGTTGAAGTAGGGAGGATCTACTCGGCTAAGGTAAAACGCATTATGCCATTTGGCGCTTTTTGCGAAATTGCGCCGCGTAAAGAAGGATTAGTGCATGTTTCTGAATTATCCAATAAATTTGTAAAAAATGTTGAAGAGGTAGTGAAGATCGGCGATGAAATTAAAGTTAAAGTTATTGGAATAGATGAATTAGGTAGAATTAACCTCAGTAAAAAACAGGCAGAGGAAGACACTACTAATAAGCAGTGAAAGAAAGAAGACTCAATGAAATTAAAGGAGTTATATTAGTAGCCATTGGATTAATTATCCTGGCGAGCTTGCTTTCTTTTACTCCTTATGACTTAAAGTTCTACACCTCCCATCCTAATATCCCTCCTAAGAATCTGATTCGGACCTTCGGTGTATATCTTGGCGGTATGCTTTTATTCCTTTTTGGCTGGGCTAGTTTCTTTGTCCCTTTGTTTGTGATTTATCTGGGGGTGAGGATCTTTCGCCAGGAGGGAATGGATTTAAGGATCCCGCGTATCTTAGGAATCGTAGTTTTTTTACTTTCCATAAGTAGCCTGATCAGCTTAAGCTTGGGTAACGAGGTAAGGTCTTTTTCCCGGGGAGGCTTCTTGGGGTTTGCCACTGCTAACTTTGTCGCTACTTATTTTGGCCGCCTGGGAGGGTATATTACCTTTATTACCCTGGGGATCCTTTCTTTTGCTTTGGTTACCGAGATTTTAATTTCAACTTTTTTCTCGCAGCTGATCGACAAATTTAAAATGCTTTTACACCCATTCGCAAATTTTAAGTTTAAAGAAAGGCCGAAGGTAGTTAAGCTAAAGCCGCAAAATTCAGTACCTCTAATAAAGGTAAAAAATGCGCCAGTGAAAATAGAAGAAGATGAGTCGAATAAAGAGGCAGTGCCCAAATTTGGCTTGACCGGCAAGCCTAAGATCCAGATTAAAACTAAGCCTGTGGAGTCAGAGCCAAAGTCGCATTATCAGGAAATTCAAATTGGTGACTATCATCTTCCTAGTTTAGATTTATTAGTTTCGCCTCCTCCGTTGGAAGCCAGGCAGATTAAGGAAGACCTTGAGGCCAACGCACGCATCTTGGAAGAAACTTTGAATGACTTTGGAATTTCCGTGAAGGTAACGGATATTGAGCGCGGCCCGGTAATTACGCGCTATGAGCTTGAACCAGCTCCGGGAGTGAAATTAAACCGGATTGTTTCTTTGGCGGATGATATTGCTTTAACCATGAAGGCTCCTTCAGTAAGGATCGTTGCACCCATTCCTGGAAAAGCCAGGGTGGGGATTGAAGTCCCTAATATGCAAAGTAATTTGGTCTATCTTAAAGAAACACTGGTTTCGAATGAATTCCAAAAATCCGACTCGAAATTAACCTTGGCCTTAGGCAAGGATATTGCTGGGCATCCGGTAGTCACTGATTTAGCGGATATGCCGCATCTATTAATTGCCGGGACCACCGGTTCTGGAAAGACTGTTTGTGTAAATAGCCTAATCCTCTCGATGCTCTTTCGCGCAACACCTAATGAATTGAAATTTTTAATGGTCGATCCAAAAATGGTAGAGTTAGCACCTTTTAACGGCCTACCGCATTTATTGTGCCCTGTGGTTACCGACGCCAAGAAAGCAGCCGTGGCCTTAAATTGGGTGGTGAACGAGATGGAGCAACGCTACCAGCTTTTGGCTAAGGCGGGAGCAAGAAATATCGAAGCCTATAATGAGAAGCAGGAGAAGATTCCTTACATTGTAATTATAATCGATGAGTTGGCAGATTTAATGATCGTTTCCCGCGATCAGATTGAAACCGCAATTACCCGCTTAGCGCAGCTTTCGCGCGCCGTGGGGATCCATTTGATCCTCGCAACACAAAGGCCTTCAGTGGATGTAATTACCGGCGTAATTAAAGCGAATTTTCCGGCACGCATCTCTTTTAAGGTTGCCTCCAAAGTGGATTCTCGTACTGTACTTGATGCTAACGGAGCTGATAAACTTCTTGGCAAGGGCGACATGTTATTCCTCTTGCCAGGAGAAGAGAAATTAATCCGCGCCCAGGGCACCTTGGTGAGTGACAAGGAAATTGAAGCAGTAGTAGATTTTATTAAGGAGCAAGCAGCGCCGATCTTTAACGAGGAAATATTAAAGGATCAACAAAAGTCAACCGTAGCCAACGGAGAAAAAGACGAACTTTTTGATCAAGCGGTCCGGGTGATCATGGAGAGTAATCAGGCCTCAGTTTCGATATTGCAGAGAAGGATGCGCTTAGGTTATACACGCGCGGCACGCATTATCGACATGATGGAGGTTGAGGGTTTAGTTGGCCCATTTGAAGGAAGTAAGCCCCGCAAGATCCTCGTTGACCGGGAAGCCTGGCTTGAGCAGGAAAAAAGCGAAATGCAGAAACAAGGGACAAATTAAAAACCATGGAATCTGTCGGCACACGCCTAAAAAATAAACGCCTGGAAAAAGGGTTAACCCTAGAAGAGGCCCAGAAGAGAACCAAAATTCATCTGAATATCTTACGCTCGATTGAAGATGATAGCTTGGTAGGGGTCAGCCCGATTTATATCAAAGGTTTTTTAAAAATTTATTGTAAATTTTTGGGTGTTGATCCACGCGAATATATTCCGGATTATAAAGAGCCGCAAGCCAACCGTCAGTTTAGCGCGAATGTAAAATCTGAAAGCGAAACTGCGCAAAGAATATCTTTCGCGAAACTCGTTAGTTACCTGCCGCGTATCAGAATAAAAACTATTATCATTGTCGTTTTATTTGCGTTTGGCTGCTTAGGTTTATTCAAAATAGGGAAATTCTTATCGACAAGAAAACATCTTAAACCATTAAAGAGGGCAGAGAGCGTAAGTGCCTCGGTGAAAAGTGAAAAAAAGGCGCAGCCAGAGAAATCCCAGAAGATCCCGCTTAGCAGTACGATCAAATTAGGGGTTCACGCAAAAGAAAATTGTTATATTACTTTGAAGACAGACGGCCGTTTAGTTTTTCAGGGGTTATTTCGTAAAGGCATCTCAGAGAGTTGGCAGGCAAAGGAAAAAATCGAATTTTCTCTCAACAATGCCGGGGTGATAGACCTGCAGATTAACGGTAAGCCAATTTCTAGCCTAGGCAGAAAGGGCCAGTCAGTTAAAGGTATTGTTACCAAAGAAGGCGGTTTGGAAATTTTACACTAATGCAAAAACAAAAGATCGGGATCTTAAGCTTGGGCTGTCCGCGTAATTTGGTAGATGCAGAAAATCTTTTAGGCAGGCTAAATCTTAAGGGCTGCCAGATAGTTGATCTGGAAAATGCCGATACAGCGATTTTAAATACTTGTTGTTTCATCGATAGCGCAAAAGAAGAATCTATTGACGCAATTTTGGATTTAATAGATTTAAAAAAGCGGGGGAAATTAAAAAAAATTATTGTTTCCGGATGCCTTGTCCAGCGCTACAAAGATACCTTAATTAAAGAGATCCCGGAAATTGATGCTTTTATCGGTACTCCAACGCTTAATCATAGCACCAGCCGTTTTGGCTTGACACCAAAGCATTATGCGTATTTAAAGATCTGCGAGAGTTGTGTAAATAATTGCAGCTATTGCATTATTCCTAAGATAAAGGGGAAATTTAATAGCCTTGATTTAGATTCTTTGTTGCAAAAGGTCACTCTGCTTAACCAGGAAAGAATTTCTGAGCTTAATATCGTCGGACAGGATATTACTGGTTACGGTTTAGATCTTTATGGTAAAAGAATCCTGCCTCATGCTTTGAAAAAGATTTTAGAAAAGTCAAAGAATATCCACTGGATAAGACTGCTTTATCTTTATCCCTCAAAAGAGGTAGAGGAAATTCTGGAGATAATTAAGGACGAACCAAAGATTTGTAAATATATTGATTTACCAGTGCAGCATATTAATAACCGCATCCTAAAATTAATGCGCCGCAAAACCACCAAGAGTGAGATTTTGAAATTATTGGAAAAAATACGTAAGAAAATTCCCGAGGTAGGTATCCGTACATCAGTAATCGTAGGGTTTCCTTCAGAAACCGATTCCGAATTTAAGGAATTATTAGCTTTTCTACGCGAGGTTAGATTTGAAAGGTTGGGGGCTTTTATCTATTCGAGAGAAGAAGGCACCGCAGCCTTTGATTTTAAAAACCAGGTTAGAGAAGCCGTTAGAAAAGAGCGTTTTAATCAGGTAATGTCATTGCAACAAGAGATTTCGTCAGGCGTGAATGAGAAATTTTTAGGCAAGACCATAGAAGTTCTAATAGACGAATGCCAGGATGGCAGATATCTTGGCCGCAGCCAATACGATGCCCCGGAAGTAGACGGGCAGGTATATGTGACTTCGCAGAAAAAGTTAAAACCAGGTGATTTTGTAAGGGTTGACATTACCGATACTCTGGAGTATGATTTAGTGGGTCAGGTTAACGGGTAAGGAAGGAAGAAAAGTATGAATACTGCCAATAAAATTACTATGTCGCGGATTTTCCTTACGGTTGTATTCTTGTGGTTTTTGTTATGGTGGGAGAAGGTTTGGTGGACAAAAGTAGTGAGCCTGGTAATTTTTACCGTGGCAGCACTCTCGGATTTTTTTGACGGATTGATCGCTAAGCGACAGAATATGATCACTGACTTTGGAAAATTGATGGATCCGATTGCCGATAAGATTTTGGTGCTTTCTGCGTTTGCGGCATTTTTGCAGCTGCAGATTATTAATGTCTGGATGTTTATGGTAATTGTTTCGCGCGAAATCCTCATTACCTCTTTAAGATTATTTGCACTAAATAAAGGCAAGGTGCTTTCCGCAAGCCGCGCGGGTAAACATAAAACTGTCTCTCAAATGGGCGTGATTTTCCTGATTTTAGGTTTCATTGTTTTTCAGGAGATCATGAAAAGATTTTATACCTGGAACCCTGACTGGGATAATTTATTTAGGTGGAGCGTCTACGTCTTAATGTTGTTTACCGTAGGGGTGACGCTCTATTCCGGGCTTTCCTATCTTTGGGAGAACCGTAAGATCATCGCGAAATTCTAACGCCCTCATGAATTTACGCCCTTCCTTGGTAAAACTGCTCGCTTCATTTTTTTATCTTGGGTTTTTGCCGGTAATGCCTGGTACTTTTGGCAGCCTAGGTGGTTTGCTATTATTTTTCCTGGTCAGCAAAGACCTTTTTTTCTATACGTTAGTTACCTTATGTTTATTGATTTTAGGGTTTTTAATTTGCGGTAGGGCAGAAGAAGTATTCAAGAAAAAAGATCCTCGTTACGTGGTGATCGATGAAGTAGTAGGAATGTTGATTAGCCTTTTTCTTATTCCGTATGATTTTAGGTTAATTATTATCGGTTTTTTGCTTTTTCGCTTGTTTGATACCTTGAAGCCCTATCCCGCGTCAAGTTTTCAAAACACTAAAGGCAGTTTAGGGATCATGGGAGATGATATTGTTGCCGGGCTCTATACTAATTTAGTGCTTTCGCTTTTGGTAAGATTTGCTGTTTTTAAGATTTCGTAAACTGGGCCTTTGGGGGTAAGTGTACTTTTAAAGAGGACAAGCTGAGTTACCAAAAAACGCAAATTTTTTCCTACCAGATAACTTTTCGAATTATCTAATCCTTGAATAAGTTTTTCCCGATTGAGGTTTGATTTTACCCTGCCAATCGTAATATGAGAGGAGAATTCCCGTTTTTCCTTGGGGATGCCGACTTTGGCGATTTTTTCCTCTAGCCCCTGCGCGATTTTTTTTGTTTGCGTAGCGCCTTGATCAATCCCTGCCCAGACTACGCGGGGATAATTAGGATTAGGGAAGCTACCAAGAGAAATAAGGTTAATTTCGTAAGGTTGGTTTTCTTTGGCTACCTCATCTAAGATCTGGAGAATCTTTTCGATTTTTTTCTCATCACGTTCCCCGAGGAATTTTAAGGTAAGGTGAATATTCTGCGTAGCTACCCATTTTACATCTGCTTGGGAACTTTCTAGCTGATTCTTTAATTCTGCGAGGGCGTCTTTGACTTGTTTGGGTAATTCAATAGCAATGAAAGTTCTCATAGCTGATCTTTTAATAATCTTAAGCTTTTGAGAGCGGCCAGCCTCCGGATTGTATCTCGGCTGCCTTTAAATTGAAATTTACCGCAGGTTTTTTGATTATTTGCGCTAATTGCAATAAATACCGTACCAACAGCCCTTTCTTTGCTGCCTCCGGATGGGCCGGCAACGCCAGTAATCCCGATGCCGAAATCCGCCTTTGCCAGTTTTTTCACTGAATCCGCCATTTTTAGCGCCACTTCCCGAGAAACTGCGCCTTTTTTTGAGATCAGTTTGGAGGGAATCTGTAAAGTTTTTGTTTTTGCCTGATTGCTATAGCTGATAATTCCTAAGAGGAAATACTTTGAACTTCCAGAAAGATCAGTGAGAAGCTTGGCGAGTAGCCCTCCGGTACATGATTCGGCTGTAGCAAGGGTATAATTCTTTTTTATTAGGAGTTTATGTATTTGACTGACAATGTGTTGCGCCATAAAGATATTATATCTCTTCTAATTCTGTTGACAAGTAAATATTCTATGCTATAATTACTAAAGTTAATCTTCGGGGCAAGGTGAAATTCCTTAACCGGCGGTCACGCACGAGCGTGCACCGACCTATCCTTTAAGGTCGGGTGTAAGCAGATGCGAGAGCCCGCGAGCCAAAAGACAAGGCATGATCTGGTGTAATTCCAGAGCCGATGGTGATAGTCTAGATGAGAGAAGATTAAGAATTGCATACCCGAAGACTATCTTCGGGTTATTTATTTTATGGAGGTGCAATGCTCAATTCTATTCCAGAAATTTTAGAAGATTTGAAAAAAGGTAAAATGGTAATCGTGGTTGATGATGAAGACCGCGAAAACGAAGGCGACCTGGTGATGGCTGCGTCTTTTGTCAAGCCGCAAGATATCAATTTCATGGCTACCTTTGGCAGAGGTTTAATTTGTGTGCCCATGGAAGAGGAACGCCTAAGGCAATTAAATTTAGAGCCAATGCTGAAAGATAAATTTAAATCTAATCAAGATGATCCTTTTGCTACAGCTTGGATGATTTCTACAGATGCGGCTAGCGGAATTACTACTGGAATTTCTGCCTATGACCGTGCGAGGACCATCGAAGTATTGATTAATCCTTTAACTAAGTCCGAAGATTTAATCCGGCCAGGCCATATTTTTCCTTTGAAGGCGCGTTCCGGAGGAGTTTTGGTGCGTAGCGGCCACACCGAGGCCAGCACAGATTTAATGAGGTTGGCGGGGCTGTATCCAGCAGGGGTAATTTGTGAGATCATGAATGAAGACGGAACAATGTCACGTTTACCCGAACTCTTAGATTTTTCCAGGAAGCATGATTTAAAAATTTGTTCGATTGCCAATCTGATCGAATTTCGCAGACAATCGGAAAAATTAATCGTAAAAGTTGCTCAAGCTAGCCTGCCTACGGAATTTGGAAATTTTACCCTGTTAATTTATCGTGATTTAACCAATAATAAGGTGCACACAGCTTTAACCATCGGTGTTTTGGATCATCAGCCTGCACTTGTACGCGTACATTCAGAGTGTTTGACCGGAGATGTCTTTGGGTCTTTACGCTGTGACTGCGGAAGGCAGTTAGAAAAGGCAATGCAAATAATCGGTAGTGAGAAAAAAGGGGTAATCCTTTATATGAATCAGGAAGGCCGCGGTATTGGGCTTGTAGATAAAATCAGGGCTTATAATTTACAAGACAATGGGTTGGATACAGTGGAGGCGAATGAGGCCTTAGGCCACAAAGCAGATTTAAGGGATTATGGAATCGGAGCGCAGATATTAGTGGATTTGGGGCTAAAGCAGATCCGCTTGCTCACGAATAATCCGCGTAAAATTGTCGGTTTAGAGGGTTATGGTCTACAGGTGGTGGAACGCGTTCCTTTAGAAACTAAGCCAGGCCCGGAAAATTACAATTATCTGAAAACTAAAAAAGAAAAACTCGGGCATCAGTTGGATTCTATAAATTAATAACAAGGAGGAAGTCATGGCAAAGGTGATTACAGGCGATTTAATCGCAAAAGGAAAGAAAATCGGGATAGTTGCTTCGCGCTTCAATGATTTTATTACTAAAGACCTGGTTTCCGGATGCGAGGATACATTAGTCAGGCACGGTATTGAGGATAAAGATATTACGGTTGCCTGGGTTCCCGGAGCATTTGAGATTCCGGCAATTGCCCAGAAGATGGCTAAGGCTAAATTTGATGCCTTGATTTGTTTGGGTACGGTGATCCGCGGGGCAACTCCGCATTTTGACTATATTGCTGCAGAAGTTGCTAAGGGGATTGCCAAGGTTTCACTTGATACGGGGTTACCAGTAATTTTTGGGGTAATTACAGCTGACACTATCGAGCAGGCAATTGAGCGCGCCGGAACAAAAGACGGAAATAAAGGCCGGGATGCGGCACTTTCAGCAATTGAGATGATTAACCTAGTCGAAAAGATATAAAGACATGAAGAAACGTTCGCTTGCCAGAGAATTTGTTTTACAGGTCCTTTATCAGATAGATATTTGCAATCAAAGTTCTGCAGATGCCTTAGAAAATTTTTGGCAATCAAAGCTAGAAGAAGAGGTAGAGGAAGAAGTAAAGCAATTCAGCACTGAACTGGTGAAAGGGGTGATCGATAACCTCGCTGCGATCGACGAAAAAATTACCCAGTTTGCCACTAACTGGCAGCTTGACCGGATGGCATTTGTAGACCGCAATATACTGCGTCTAGGAGTATTTGAGTTGATCTTCAGGCCCGATATTCCGCCAAAGGTAACAATTAATGAGGCGGTGGAACTAGCGAAAAAATTTTCCGGTAAAGAAGCGGGAAAATTTGTCAACGGAATCCTGGATAAGATAAAGATAGAAGCGCATAAATGAGATATGCCGACCTGCATCTGCACACCACGTTTTCAGACAGCACCTATTCTCCGCAAGAGTTAGTGCAACAGGCCAATCGTGTGGGCTTATCAGCAATTGCCGTAGTTGATCATGATTCTATCGATGGAATTGTCCCAACTTTAGAGATCGCCAAAGATTATGATATCGAGGTTATCTCGGGAATTGAACTGACTGCCGAACATGCTGATTTAGAGATACATGTCTTGGGTTATTTGCTTGATTATACTGACCCCGGACTAATTAAAAAGTTAGCTTCTTTAAGAGAAAACCGTGTCCAGCGGATCTATAAAATGATTGAGAAGCTAAAAGATATCGGCTTAAATCTCAATGCGCAGACTGTCTTTGAAATTTCAGGAGGGGGCACGGTAGGCAGGCTCCATCTAGCTAGAGCAATGGTGAAGGAAAAACTGGTAGATAATATTTTTGAGGCCTTTGCGAAATATATCGGAGATAAGTGCCCGGCATATGTATTAGGTTTTCGTTTTAGCGTAAAAGAAGCAATTGCCTTAATTAAGGCAGCAGGAGGAATTCGGGAAAGGAAATCGTCGGCGTCGAGCTCGCCGCCGGCGGCGAGGAGGTTGTTCATCGTGATCTCCATGAGC
>JAQUNE010000026.1 GCA_028717765.1 Candidatus Omnitrophota bacterium
CTTTTAACTCTGCATAGGTAAATACCGGGCCATCTTTACAGGTATAAAATTTACCAAGCCGGCAATGCCCGCATTTACCCAGTCCGCACGACATATTCTTTTCCATGGATAAATAAATATCTTGCGGTTCGAAACCTAAATCCAGTAATTTCAAATTAACGAATTTCATCATAATCGGCGGCCCGCAAACTATGGCTACGGCTTTTTTCACATCCACGGGCAAATCATTTAGCACTGTGGTAATCAAACCCACATTACCATGCCACTCGGGATTACCCACGTCAACTGTGGTCAAAATATCGACTTTTTGTATCTTTGACCACTCGGGGATTGCCTCTTTGTAAACAATATCCGCCGGGCTTCTTGCTCCGTAACGTAAGACCACCTTGTTATATTTATCGATTTGCGCAAAAAGGCTAAAGAGTAATGAACGTAGCGGCGCTAACCCGACACCTCCTCCGACGATCAAAATATCCTTTCCGACAAATTTTTCTAAAGGATATCCTTTACCGTAAGGCCCGCGAATCCCGACTGGTATGTTTTTCGGTGCATTATGCAATAAAGAGGTCACTCTTCCCGCTTTCATGACCGTGACTTCAATTTTTTCTTTGACGTTCGGGTCTGAAGACGGGGTAAAAGGAGCCTCTCCAATACCAGGCAAACTTAATTCAATAAACTGCCCCGTGCGGAAAGAAAATTCTTCTTTCGGCCTAATGAGAAAAGTTTTTATATTAGCCGTTTCGCTAATGACGTCTTCAATCGTCCCCTCTATCGGCCTATAAATATTCTTCATATTTTTTCTTTTATCTCTTTGGCTAAGTCCTTAAGCACTTCCCTAATGTCGATTTTCCCGGGACAGACCTCAATGCACCTGCCGCAACCGCAACAGGCAGGAATTCCTAAATTTTCGACAAAAAAATCAAACTTTTTGGTAAAGCGGAATCTTAATCTTTGCGCGCGCAATTTATTAGGATTTGCTCCGCCGGCAACCCGGGCGTAATTTGCATATAGGCAGGCATCCCAGAGCCTTAATTTAGCATTTTGCTGATTTTGTTTCTTCTCATCTAAAAGAAAACAATGGCAGGTATCACAAATAAAATTGCAACCACCGCATTCTACACAAGTAAGCATAAACTGCTTCCAGGTCTTGGCATTGTATCCTTGCTGCACTAAATTCTGCACGCTGTCTTTACTGACTAAATTCTGCGGCAGTAAATGCCGTTTTAACCTATCCACCAGGCTCTCACGTTTTGCGCGCCTGCCGGCAATCTGCGCGTCGCGTACCGCAATAAAATATTTTTTATACTGCGCAATTAACTCTTCGCCTTTTTTTGACCCAACCTCCACCACATACCCTTCATTTAAGGGTGATAAATTAAGGTCAAACCCCCAGGTTGGATAGGGTAAAATATCCCAGGCCAGGCAATGGCAAACTTCTCTAAAATCAATACAATCTGAGCTGATAATGGTTGTATTCTCTCTTCTTGCCCTATAGAGAGCATCAACTTCCACCCCCTCTAAAAAGACAAAATCCTGAATTTTATGTCCGGCAATATCACAGCTTTTTACTCCAAAAATAATTGTTTCTTCTACAATATCAGTAACATTCTTCTCAGAAGAAAAATAATCCGCAACTTTTTCGTATGGATAAGTAAAGAATGATTTTAGGGGTTCCGCAGCGCGGTAAGGATTAAAGCTAAGCGATTGTCCGGGAGTAAACTTTTGGTAAGAGAAATCTGCCTCGCGGGTAAAGTTAAGCTTCTTTTCTAGAGGAGAGAATACCCGCAAGGTTTTGCTTAATTCTTCGGCTAACTTTTCTAATTGCTCGCTTTCAATAAAATAAATACTGTACATTATCACTACCTCTACTCTGTATCTTCTATCTTTCGGCGTAACTTTTTCTTCACAGAATGCTTACGTTTTTCTTCAAGGATCTTTATCTTAAGATGCCGGGGTTTTTTACGCATCTGTCGACGGATTTTTTCTTTGCTTTGTTTTTCTGCTTCTATCTCTTTTGCTTTTAACCGGGAAACTTTCTCCAAAAGGATCTTCCAGGCCAAATAACGGTTTTGTGCCTGCGACCGCTCCTGCTGGCACTTTACTTCTATGCCGGTAGGCAAATGCTTTAGATATACACAACTAGAGGTCTTATTTACCTTTTGCCCGCCTGGCCCCTGGGAGCGGATAAATTTCTCAACTACATCCTCTACTCTTACCAGATTCCTCTCCATAGCAAGATTATTTTACTCTGGTTTTATTTAGCACATTCACAAAATAGATGAGATTCTCTAATTCATGCTCGAGATTAACGTTATTGACTACGCGATCATCGGGAGATTCTAACCTTATCGGCGCAAAATTAAGAATGCCTTTTATCCCTGCACTAAACAACATTTGCGCTACCTGCTGTGCGGCAATATCCGGTACAGCAAGGATACCGATTCTAATCTGATTATCTTTCACGAACGCTTTTAATTCCTCGAGCGGCAGGACCGGTATTTCGTTATTTTTTTTCAGCTTGGTGGGGTCAATATCAAATGCAGCAACAATCTTGATCCCTTCCTTTTCAAAACCTTTATATTTCATTAAGGCAGAGGCAATATTGCCTGCTCCCACGATGATCACCCTCTGGATCGTATCCTTTCCGAGGATATTATTTAACTTCTCCAGTAAATTATCAATCTGGTAGCCGCCTTTTTTATTCCCAGAAATACCAAAGAGCGAAAAATCTTTCCTTACCTGCGAAGCTGTAGCACCTATGGCATCTGCTAAATTATCCGAAAATACTTTTACAAAACCTAATGACTGCAGCCTATAAAGAGCGTTTTTGTATTTGGATAACCGGATAATCGAATTACGATTTGCCACCATATTGTTCTTTTTTTCACAATAAACATCATAAATATAACATAGAGATCCTATTTGTCAAGTTTTTTTGCTACTTTTTTCACAAAAAAATTTGTTTCTCGCTGGTTAAGGTTTAGGATAAGGCGCCATCTAAACAAATAAAACAAGAAGTAGCATTGTAGTAATTAGCACAAGGCCCATGCGTCAGATGAAAGCCTCCAGGAGGCCCTCCTACAGCAGCCATCGCCTTACAAACTGCCATTACCATATCGTCGCCCTTTCCCCTTATTAAAATACCTAGCATTGGCTTTCCCCATTTTTTCTTGCGTGACTTTTCCATCTGCCCCTCCTTTCAAAAAAATTATCCGCCTAATTTTGTTTTTACTAAATCACTTATCAGCTTACCATCTGCTTGACCAGCAACTTTGGCCGTAACTTCCTTCATTACCTTACCCATATCCTTCATCCCCTGAGCACCTGTGGCGGCGATAATCTCTTCAATAATTTTTTTGATCTCTTCTTCGGGAAGTTGAGCAGGTAAATAAATTTTTAAAATCTCTAGTTCTTTTTTTTCTTTATCCGCTAAATCTATACGGTTGCCTTTAGTAAACTGTTCAATCGAATCCTGCCTGGACTTAATCTGTTTTCTGATTACCGCGAGGCACTCCGCGTCATCACACTTATCTTTTTTCTTAGCAATAGCAGTATTAATAATTTCCGCGCGCAAGAAACTCAAGACCGATGATTTTAGAGAATCCTTCTGTTTCATGGCATCCTTGTAATCACTTAAAATTTTCTCTTCCAGCATATTAAGAAGCCTCCTTCTTGTTGTCCTTACGGTACTCAACTTTGAGAATATATTTTACGAAGAAAAAAACTACCGCAGAAATAGCAAAAAAATCAATCAATGCTGCAATAATCGGCCCGATTTTAATCCTTGCCTTCCAGAGGTAAAACACTGCATCCTGCCATCTTTGCCCGGGCAAAACAATTTCTATTATCGGCATCAATAGTCCTTCGACAATCACATTAATCACCTTTGCTACTGCCTGGCCTAGCACTAAACCTACGGCAACGCTAATTACTCCGTACGATTCAATAAACGCCTTAAATTCTTCTTTAATTTTTTTTACTTCTGAGAATTCTGTGATTTTTTTCATTTTCCCATTCCCCTATTAAAAGGAAATTATCTTTTTAAACTCTTTTACCCGCTGATTCAAATCCTTTAAGGTAATCCCCGAAGATCTTTCTACGCCAAAATCTTCGATATTAAAAGACGCGGCCATCGTGCCGTAAAGGAGCGCTTTTTTTATGCTTAAGGCATTAATTTTTTTCACCGAAGCCAAATACCCCATAAATCCTCCGGCAAAGGTATCTCCGGCACCAGTAGGGTCAACCACTTTTTCCGTGGGGAAAGCTGGCAAGGCAAAAATAAAATCCTTACTGTAGAAAAACAATCCGTGTTCTCCTTTTTTAATCAGGACCATCCGCGGCCCTAAGGAATGTAATTTTTTCGCGGCTTTTAAAAGATTAGATTCTCCGGATAGCTCTCTTGCTTCCTGGTCATTCGCCACATAGATATCTACTTTTTTTAATACCTTAAAGAGTTCCGGACGCTTGTGCTTGATCCAATAATTCATGCTATCAAGCCCCACAAATACCCCGGGGCTCATCTCATTTAAAAGATGCAGCTGAATTTCCGGGTCAACATTGGCCAAAAATACATCTTTAATTTTTTTCTGGCTGTGCGAAACGCGCGGTTTAAAGGTAGCAAGCACCCCAAGCTCGGTATTAATCGTTAAGGCAGTATTCAGATCACCCTGATATTCCCCCTCCCATTTAAAAGTCGGCCCCTCTTCTATAATTAGAGAGCTGACGATAATACCTTTACGCTTTAAGAACTCTATATAGGTAAGAGGAAAATCATTGCCAACTACAGCCACCAAGTTTACCTGGGTAAATAAGCGGCCCGACATCGCAAAATGTACCGCGGAGCCGCCTAACATTTTTTCCCTCACACCAGAAGGCGTCTTAACAGTATCCAGGGCTACGGTTCCTAAAACAAGGATGCTCATTTAAAAACCTCCTTAATAGCCAATTTAATCAGTTCAATGTCCCAGTGATGCGCGATTAACTCATGGGTAATCATTTCCGCACTATTTCCTTGTAATTTCTTGGCACTCACAAAAGCAATGAGAATGCTTAAATTAAATTTTTGCCCCTCATTTAAAATACTTTTTAGCTCTCTTTCCTTATCTCCTTTATTAGCGAAAAAAGCAAAAAGCGCGAAAAGAATCGGAATAGAAAGAATAAAGAGGGAACCGTAAAAAGCGCTATAGTTGCTCTTTCCCAATATATAGGCAGATACCCCCCAGAAGGCATTAAACAGGTAATGCGCCACAATTACCGGAATAATCCCGTATTTTAAGAAGACAAAACCTAAAAGTATGCCCAGAATACTTACCTCAATGCCTCTAAACCAAATAGGAAAAATTGCGTATTGGGAATGGCCGAATCCCCAGATCAAAGCGGCAAAAAGAACTGCCAAAAAAACATTCTTCAGGTATTTTTTCGCCCAGGTGATCCCGAAGAGCCGAAAAATAATTTCTTCGTTAATACCAGCAGTAGCGGCAAGGACAAAAGCGCTAAAGAAAGGCAGGTTCGCTGAAGAGAATTGCGTAAGGTTAAACCATTCCTTCCACACCCCAAAATACTTCTGGCCTAAATAAAATATCAATGATTGCGCTCCAAGCATAACAAAGAATACGCAGTAGCCAAAGATAATTGCCCTTGCTACATTGCGGCTATAAAAGGAAGCCCTCAGATAATGCACAAAAGAACTAAATTGTTTTTGCGGGAATTGTTCGCTACGCAAGACTTCTCCGGCTAAACCTGGCAAAATAATAATCGCGCAAAAAATCGTCAGGTTAATCAGGACTTTTATTAAATAGATAAACAAAAATGAAAGTAACGAAACACTGGTTGGATAACCGTTGATAATACTCTGGATATTGTTAAAAAAGGAGAGCAAACTAAGAGCGATAATAAAGACCGCTACATAGCGTACCATTTTCCGCAGGCGCGGGATAAGATGTCATGCCTTCTTCTGGTGATGACAATGATGCTTTGAGCGATTAAAAAAGCAAACATGATAAAATAAAGGCTAAATAAGTACTCGCCAAAAATCATCTGACGTTCTATATAACGATGAAATTTCTCCGGAATATCGAGGCTGCCTCCGGAGAATTTACGGATTTCATTTCCGGATACCGTTACTCCGATCAAAAGTTTTGCCCCGCCTTCATTTTCTTTCCAAGGGATATAAACTCCTTTTCTTTCCCAGGAAAAATTATAATCTGTCCTTTGTTCATAGCGTTGTGTTTTTTCTTCATGAAAATCGTAATCATTGAAATTTACGGAAAAATTCTTCCTTAAAAATTCCTCGGCATTTATCCGGGCAATTTCTTTCTCAACCGGCTCTCTTGGGGCAATATCCTCTATAAGATGGACAAAGCTAACCACTTTTCCGGAACGTGAGCTAATCTCAACAATATATTCCTCTTTTTGGAATTCCCTAAAAAATCTGATTTGCCAAGAAAATAGCTCATAATCATATTTCTCGATAAAATTCTTTTCTTGCGCAGGGCCGATAGTTTTCTGAAGATACCTATCTGCCCAGTCATCACTGCTAAAAACCACTGCCTTAAGGAGCGAATCCGTAGCTACACCGCGTGCCTGGAGAAAACTCTCTGCTTTAGCAATTGCCTGATGCCTGTCAATAGAGAGGTCTACGAAGGAAAACGCAGGATAGCTGAATTTAAACCAAAGTGCCAGCGAGATAGAAACAGAAATAATTAAAACTAGCCACTCTTTAAATGATAATCTATTCATGTTAGTTTGGATGCGCCTTTAAAAATTCTTCCAGGTCAGTAGCCAATTTCGCTTCTATTTTAATTGTTTTCTTTGTTATTGGATGTGAAAATTCTAAAGATAAAGCATGCAGGCAGACTCTTTTTGCCTTCAGCGCGAAATCTTTTCTGAAAGCAAACCTGGTTTCTCCCACTAGCGGATGTCCGATATTTTTAAAATGTATCCTGATCTGATTTTTCCTTCCGGTAAGCGGCGAAACTTCCAGGATAGAAAAATCCTTTCTTTTACCAATAACCCTATACTGGGTTTGAGCGGCTTTTGCCTCGATATTTGCTTTGATAATCCCTTGCCCCTCTTTAAGGCTGCCGTGCACAAAGGCAATATAAGTCTTTTTTACTTCTTTCTTAAAAAACATTTGCATCATTTTTTCCTGTATGGCCTTTCCCTTGGCAAAAACGATTAATCCGCTGGTTTCCCGGTCAAGGCGGTGGCAGGGATGTAATCTAAATTTAAGTTTTTTTTCTTCGCAGTATTGATTAAGGATGCTGGTAAGCGTGCGTTTTTCTTTTTTAGGAGTAGGAATTACCAAGAGGCCGGCAGGTTTATCCAATATTACCAGCCAATCATCCTCATATACTATAGGGATGTTCATGCTATACAATTTCTAACATTTTTTCTATTGCACTTTTTGCCCGCAGGCGAATGTCTTCAGGGACCTTTACTTCTTCTTTAAGCTCTTCCAGTGCCCACAGCACTTTCTCCTGGGTAGTCCTTTTCATGTTCGGACAAACCGCAGCTTCAGTCGCAGGATAGAATTCTTTGCCAGGATTATCTTTTTTCAAGCGGTAGATTAATCCTGCTTCTGTAGCAACAATAATTTCTTTGGCAGGAGTCTCTTTGGCAAATTTACACATCGCACTGGTAGAGAGTACTTCGTCGGCCAACTTAAGCACTGAAGGCAAACATTCTGGATGGGCAATGACCTTTGCCTTGGGATGGAATTTCTTCTCTCTCCTGATATCCTCGGGAAGAATTTTTACATGCGTCGGGCAAAAACCATTCCAAGAAATCAATTTTCTTCCGGTACGCCCAGAAACATAATCTGCCAGGTATTTATCCGGGATAAAAATAATCTCTTTTTTATCCTTTAAGGCATTTACCACTGCCACAGCGTTTGAAGAAGTACAACAAATATCTAACTCAGCTTTTACTTCTGCAGGGGTATTGACATACCCCACAACCACAGCCTGCGGATGTTCGAGCCTTAATTGCCGAACATCAGAAGCCTTGATCATATTTGCCATCGGGCAACCAGCGTTTACGTCTGGCATAATGATTTTTTTGTCGGGGCAGATAATCGATGCGGTCTCAGCCATAAAATATACCCCGCAAAAAACTATCACCTTGGCATCTGTTTTAGCGGCCTTACGGGAAAGCTCCAGAGAATCTCCGTGAAAATCCGCCACATCCTGCACTTCAGGAAGTTGATAATTATGCGCTAAAATTATTGCCTCGCGTTTTTTCTTTAATTCCTTAATCTTTTTTTCTATTCCCTCTAATGGCTTAAGCATTTTATCTAAAGCACCTCGTCAATTATACCGCCACCCACAACCCTATCACGGTCATAAAATACCGCGGATTGCCCAGGCGTTATGGCAAATTGCGGTTTTTTAAAGCGGATTTGTAATTTTTTCGCCTGCGGCAAGATCTCTGCCCGCGCTTCTTTGTGATTATACCTTATTTTGACCTTTAAAACAAATTTCTTTTCTCCTCTCGGAATAGGAAAATGCGCATTTTTCATAAAAAACCCGTATTTTAAGGCGTCTTCTTTTCTTCCCAGTGTAATTTGATCATTCTTTGGATCAATTTTTATCACATATGCCGGATATCCTAATGCCACAGCCAATCCTTCCCGCTGGCCAATAGTATAAAAAGCAATTCCCTTGTGCCGGCCTAAGAAACCCCCCTTTAAATCGACGATATCTCCGGGCCGAAAACTAGCAGCAATTTTACTCTTTAAAAAACTACGGTAATCGGTCCCCGGAAGAAAACAGATCTCCTGACTTTCTTTTTTTTCTGCTACCGGCAGATGGAAATTTTTGGCTAAGGCCCTTACCTCTTGTTTTGTAAAATTACCCAATGGAAAAAGTATCTGTTTTAATTGTTCTTGCTTTAAACGGTATAAAAAGTATGACTGATCTTTATGTTGATCTTTTGCCTTTTTAAGGAAATAAAGCGGCGTACCGGTTAGCTTGTGGCGAGTTTTTGTTATGCGCGCGTAATGGCCAGTTGCTAAATATTGCGCACCTAAAGCGTGGGCTTTTTTTAATAAAGCAGTAAATTTAATATATTGATTACATCTCACACAAGGATTAGGCGTCCTTCCTCTTATATATTCCAAGCAGAAATCCTTAATCACTTTTTCTTCGAGAAGTTTCTGCATGTTCAGCACATAGTGCTTAATCCCGATTTTGTGCGCCACCCTGCGTGCATCAGCAATCCCTTGTAAACCGCAGCAACGCGGTTTTTTTGTCACCAGGTCTGGCAGGTTAAAGCAAAGTGTGATCCCTATAACCTCAAACCCTTGCTTTTTTAACAAGGCTGCGGCTACCGAAGAATCCACTCCTCCGCTCATAGCTACTACTACGCGTTTCTTCACAGGCTTTTCCTAATAAGAAAAGGGCACCTTTAATTTTCAGGTGCCCCATTTTTTTATTATTTTTTAAATTATTGTTTCTTTTCGCAGATCTTCGAAAGAACCGCTAATAAAAAACAGGTATTAGCTAGTATGATTAAACTAATGATCCTGACACCCATGGTTATTTGAGGATGGCCAAAAAACTTACTGTAAGCAGCCAAAACTAATAATATTAATCCTATGAATAAGAGTACCTTCTCTAGCACCTTCATTGTGCCTCCTTTTTTATGCCATTTTATTATAACACAAAATTGGAATCTTATAACTATTTTTTCGCTAGTTAGCTCAGACCGCTAGAGAAACACTGCGTCGGGCACCCGAGCATCGGATTACGTCTCCAGCAAACGCCATTTAGTGCCTGCGGAGCGGTAGGCTGCGCGGCTCCTTTGCATATTTGTAATACCCCCTCCTGCCTATCTCCTCTGGTTATTGCAATCAGCTTAGGCCTGGCCCATCTTGGTTTATTACCTTTTCGCTCTTCCTGCATAGAGATACCCTCTCTTTCTCTAAAAAACACCTTCATTGACTTTAGTATATATTTTTTAAAAAAAGTGTCAATGTTCTTTATGGTATTTTTTATAGCTAAATAGCCTTCATCACTCTCAATGTTTTTTTGAGTATCAAGCTTAGTTCGCGTTTATTTATACAAAGCGGTAGAAAAAGGTATACGATATTACCTAATGGCCTTAAAATTAAATTTTCTTTTAGCCCGCGCTGATATATTTTAAAGCCGATACGCCCTTGCCCCTTCAGCTCAAAAGCCCCGATTAAACCGAGATAACGTACATCTCCTACTAATGGAAGCTCGCGAAACTTCTCAAGCTGTTGATGAAAATAAGGAATAAGCTGATTTATTTTTTTTAAAGTATTTTCTGATTGAAAAACTTCTAAACTCGCCAGGGCAGCTGAACAAGCAAGTGGATTAGCAGTATAAGTATGGCCATGATAAAAAGTTTTTTTCTTTTCATAGTCCGCATAAAAAGCGCGGTAGATTTTTTCCGTGGTCAAAGTCGCTCCAAAAGGCAAATATCCGGCAGTAATCCCCTTAGAAAGGCAAAGAAAATCCGGCTGAATATCTCTGATATATTCACAGGCAAACATTTTTCCGGTACGGCCAAAACCAGTGGCAACTTCATCGATGATCAAATGCACTTTAAATTGTTGCGCTAATCTTGCTACCTTCGCTAAATATTCCTTTGGATAAATAATCATTCCGCCAGAACCCATCATCAGAGGCTCTAAGATTATAGCAGCGATCTGGCCTGACTTTGCTTTTAAAAGATCCTCTAGCGGCTTGATGCAATCGATCCGGCAATTTTCCCGCTTCATTTTCAATGGGCAGCGATAACAATATGGAGAGGCAACTTTGTAAGAGGGAAAAAATAGCGGTGAGAATACCCGGTTAAAAAGGTCAACCCCGCTGACACTCATCGCACCAACAGTGTCTCCGTGATAGGCGCTATCCAAAGAAACAAATTTTCTTTTCTTTTTTTCCCCGATATTCTGCCAATATTGAAATGACATCTTTAGTGCCACTTCCACACTGGTAGAACCATTATCAGAAAAAAATACCTTGCTTAATTTCCCCGGTGCCAGAGAAATAAGCTTCTCTGCTAAGGCAATCGCAGGCTTATGGGTAAAACCAGCAAACAAAACATGTTCCAAGGAATCCAGTTGTTTTTTGATTGCCTGCTTTATTTTAGGGTGGTTATGGCCGTGCAAATTACACCACCAGCTAGAGATAGTATCGTAATAAAAATTACCTTTCTGATCAAAAAGCTTGATCCCTTGCGCCCTTTCAATGAGGATCGGCGGATATTTTTTAGCCTCCTTCATCTGAGTATAAGGGTGCCAGATAAACTGCTGGTCTTTGTTAAGCCAATTATTGATTATTTTTTCATGGCGCGGCATATTTTTTTTCCAATTGGAGTAAACTCTCTGAATAACTTATGAAAATCCTTATTCCAAGAGATACTGCCGAAGATACGACTTTTACTTATAGAGCGGATGATGCGCGGATTATCTTTCAACACTTTATTTTCCTCACCCTTTAAATTATTAAAAACTATTCCTAAAAGTTTGATTTTTCTTAACCTAAGTGCCTCAAGAGTCAATAAAGTATGGTTAATTGTACCGAGCTTATTTTGCGCAACCAGTAAAACCGGCAAGCCCAATTCTTTTACCATCTCTACAAGCAATTGTTTTTCATTAAAAGGTACTAATAATCCGCCTGTTCCTTCCGCAATTACATAATCAAATTTCCGCAAGAGTGATTGGAAGCTTTTTTTAATTTTTTGAGGATTAATTTTCTTCTTTTCTAACCTAGCCGCTAGATGCGGGGAAACCGCGGGCTTAAATATATACGGACATCTTAGCTGGAGATAATTTTTGGAATCTTTGTTTTTTCCACCGATAATTTTTTGATGTAGCAGGATATCTTCGGAAAAACTTGAGCAGCCGGTTTGCACCCACTTTTGGGTAATCACACGCTTACCCTTATCTGCCAAATGCTTGGCTAATAGACCACAAATAATAGTTTTACCTACACCAGTATCCGTTCCTGCAATAAAGATCGCTTTCACAGCACCTTCCCTTGACAAAAGAAAACCTGGTAAGTAGCAATAATTGATTTGAATTTATCCAAATAAGCAGTTTCGAGCTGCTGCAATAACCCACGGCTGAAACGGTTTTTTTGATTCAAGCCGTTGCCGTTAGTACCGGTAAATTTTATTTTATACAATAACTCTTCCAAGTTTGGGTATTCTTCCTGGAAGATAACTTCTTTTATATTCGAGGAATTGAAGTTTTTGCGCATAATATTATCGACTTTTTCCTGATCAGGAAAGTTTTTTGCTTCGATATTTTCATCTTTGATCAGGGAATTTATTGATTCGCTCAATTCTAGAAAAGTAAGCGGGCCGAATATTGAAAATGCAATAACCCCATTCTTCTTTAGCAGCCTTTTACAGGAAAAAATCGCCTCTTCTAAATCCTTTACCCAATGTAAGCAGGCATTGGAAGTAACCAAATCAAAACTTTCCTTTAAATTAAGGTTCTGGATGTCTGCCTGAAAGAAATTAATTCTTTCATCATGATGTTTTGCTTTAGCAACTTCGACCATCTGCGCAGAAACATCAAAAGCGCTGATTTTTGCAGACCTGAACCTCCCCCTCAAAAGAGAGGAATAATTCCCGGTGCCGGAACCGATTTCTAAAATACTCTCAATTGGCTTATCCTCTATTTGCAAAAGAAGCTCTTGCGCCACCCTTTGCTGAATCTCCGCATAGTCGTCATAAGAAGCGGCAAAACGGGAAAAATTTCTTTCTATTACCTGTTTATTCATGGGAGAACTTTTGCCTAAATTCCTGGTTCAAAAATAAATTGTGCCCCAGCCTGGGGAAAATAACCAAATCCGCATGATTTATTTTTTGCTTTAGCTGCTCAACTTCAATCAAAGGAGCGATTCTATCCAATTTACCGTGAAAAATCCTGATTTTAGGAATTTTTTCTAAAAGAAGCGGGTTAATCTGCGCACTGCTAAGAAATCTTAGCCCTTGGATTAAATCCTCAATTTTCATCTCTTTAATATAGGCCTCTTGTAAATTATTTCTAAACCACTCTGACGCCTTAGTGTCAAAAGAAGAAAAACAATTTGCGTAAAACTCAGAGAGGCAATTAATTACATCTCTCTCTAAATTTTCTTTTACCTCCAGCAGGGCTTCTT
>JAQUNE010000027.1 GCA_028717765.1 Candidatus Omnitrophota bacterium
ACTTGTACTAATGGCAGGCTAGAGGATTTAAAAATTGCCGCAAGTGTTTTAAAAGGAAAAAAAGTTTTTCCGGGGGTAAAATTTATCATCGCTCCGGCTTCCCGCTCAATTTATCTTGAGGCAATAAAAGAGGGACTGATCGATATTTTTGTGAAGTCAGGCGCGGTTGTGGTAGCACCTGGATGCGGGCCATGCGTAGGCACACATAATGGCATCCCCGCGGATGGAGAAATCGTAATATCTAGCGCCAACAGGAATTTTAAAGGCAGAATGGGTAATCCCAACGCTTTTATCTACCTAGCCTCACCGGCTACTGTAGCAGCGTCGGTAATCAAGGGGAGGATCAATGATCCGAGAAGATACCTCTAAAATAGGGGGTGTGACTATGGAGATTAAAGATTTACTTATGCTTTGTATCGAAAAACAAGCCTCAGACCTGCATTTGACGGAAAATGAACCGCCTATCCTGCGTATCGACGGAAAATTGATCCGCACGGATCATCCGGCAATGAACCGCCAAGACTTAAAAAGAATGATTTACGGAATTTTATCGAATCCTCAAAAAGAATTATTCGAGAAAGAACTAGAGCTGGATTTTTCCCTGGCATTTCCGGGAATGGACAGGTTCCGGGCAAATATCCACTTGCAAAGAGGAGTAGTAGAAGTAGCCTTCAGGCGTGTGCCGATTAATGTTCCAAGTACTGAAGATTTAGGCTTGCCTCCAATGCTCGCGGAATTAGCGCGTAAGCCCAATGGCCTGGTTTTAGTTACCGGGCCTACAGGTGTGGGAAAAACCACTACCCTGGCAGCGTTAATCGAGCAAATTAACAATGAGAGGGAAGCCCTGATTATTTCTATCGAAGATCCGATCGAATTTGTTTTTACGAATAAGAAAAGTGTGATTAAGCAAAGAGAAGTTTATGCTGATACGCGTTCTTTTTCTCAGGCCTTAAGGCACGCATTACGCCAGGACCCGAATGTAATTGTCGTAGGCGAAATGCGCGACCTGGAAACTATTTCTACTACTTTAACAGCTGCTGAAACAGGGCATTTGGTTTTAGCGACCCTGCATACCCCTGATGCTCCGCAAACTATCGAAAGAATTATCGATGTCTTTCCACCGCATCAGCAGACACAGGTTAAATTACAATTGTCTGATTGTTTACAGGGAGTAGTTTCTCAGTTATTACTTCCGCGCGCAGCCGGCCATGGACGGGTTTTGGCTTGCGAGATCATGGTGGCTACTCCGGGGATCAGAAATATGATCCGCGAACAGGAAATTGAACAGATCCCGACGGCAATGCAGACCGGCAGCCAGTTTGGAATGAGGACCATGGACAGGGCGTTGAAAGATCTGTTTCAGCAAGGGATCATTACTCTGGATACCGCTTTATCAAAAGTAAAGAACGCGGAAGAATTCAAACATCTATGAGACTAGAAGGCAAGGCTGTAAAACTAGGCGATAATATTAACACGGATTTTATTATTTCCGGAAGGTATAAATTTTCCATTACTGATATGAAGGAATTGGCCAAGCATATCATGGAAGATATCGATCCGGATTTCCCTAAAAAAATCATTCCCGGAAAGACCATTTTGGTTGCGGGGAAAAATTTTGGTATGGGGTCTTCGCGCGAGCAGGCACCTTTGGTAATTAAGGAAGCGGGAATTATTGCTTGTGTGGCAACTTCTTTCGCGCGTATCTTCTATCGCAATGCCTTTAATATTGGCTTGCCGTTAATTGAATTAAATACAGAGAAAATAAATGAAAATGATTTACTGGAAATAGATCTGGACCATGGCCTGGCAAAGAATTTGACTAAGGCCCAAGAATTTAAAATTAAACCTCTGCCTTTTTTTATGCAGGAACTACTCAAAGAAGGCGGAGTGGTAAATTATATCAAGAAATATAAGGAGTTGAAGGTTTAAGCATGCATAAAATTACCCTGATTCCCGGAGATGGTATTGGCCCAGAGGTTACTTTGGCTGCGAAAAGGTGCATTGAGGCCACAGGTGTAAAAATCGAATGGGAAGAGGTAATTGCCGGGCAAAATGCCCTGGAAAAACACGGAGAACTGCTTCCGGAGAATGTTTTATCCTCGATTAGAAAAAATAAAGTGGCACTTAAAGGGCCAATTGTTACCCCTATCGGCACAGGTTTTCGTTCGGTTAATGTCGCCATCAGGCACGCCTTAGATTTATATGCCTGTGTGCGGCCGGCAAAATCTTACCTCGGGGTAAAAAGTTATTACAAAGACATTGACCTGGTAATTGTGCGTGAAAATAGCGAAGATTTATACGCGGGGATCGAATTTGAAGAGGGCAAGCCGGAAACCAAGAATTTGATCGGGGAAATTGAAAAATACAGTAAAAAGAAAATTCGTCCTGATTCAGGGATCTCCATAAAGCCGATTTCGAAATATGCTTCTGAGCGGATTGTGCGCTTTGCATTTGAATACGCGCTGAAAAATAACCGGAAAAAAATTACCGCGATACAAAAGGCGAATATTATGAAATTTACCGATGGGCTATTCTTAAAGGTTTGCCGCGAAGTAGCTAAAGAATATGAAGGCAAGGTAATTTTTGAAGAAGGCTTGGTAGATAATATGTCGATGCAACTGGTTCAGCGTCCGCATAATTATGATGTTTTAGTTTTGCCGAACCTCTATGGAGATATTTTGTCGGATTTATGTGCCGGGTTAATTGGTGGATTGGGGATCGCACCGGGAGCAAACTTTGGCGAAGGCATTGCCGTTTTTGAAGCAGTGCATGGCTCAGCCCCGAAATATGCTGGTTTAAATAAAGTTAATCCTACAGCAATGATTCTTTCAGGCGTATTGATGTTGAAGTATATCAAAGAAGAGCAGGCCGCGCAAAATTTAGAAAATGCCATTAAGCAGGTTTTATCTGAAGGAAGATCTGTGACCTATGATTTAAAGCTAAACCGCGATGACCCTTCTGCAGTAGGCACCAGTGAAATGGCAGATGCGATTATCGCGAAACTAAAATGAAGATATCTATTATCGGCGCTGGAAATGTCGGCGGGACAACAGCAATGCGCCTTGCCCAGGAAGGGTTAGGCGATATTTTTTTAATTGATATTGCCAAAGGCCTTGCCCAGGGAAAAGCCTTTGATCTCGATGATTGCCGTCCGATCTTAAAACACCATTACCAGATCACCGGCACAGATGATTTTAGAGCGGTAAAAGATTCGCAGATCGTGGTCGTGACCGCAGGCCTAGCAAGAAAACCCGGGATGACCCGCGAGGACCTCTTAAATAAAAATTCTCAGATCTTAAAGTCGATTTGCCTGGATTTAAGAACACTCTCCCCGGAAGCTATCCTGATTATCGTCACCAATCCTTTAGATATTATGACTTATTTAGCTTTAAAGGTTACGGGTTTTGGCGCGCAGCGCGTAATTGGTATGGGGGTTAGCCTGGACGCTGCCAGGTTTGCCAATCTGATCAGCGAGGAATTAAAAGTTTCCACAGCTGATGTTGAAGCGGTTGTCATCGGTGGGCATGGCGAGGGAATGTTACCTTTGCCGCGTTTTACCAATATTAAAGGTGTGGGCCTCGATGAATTTATTGACGAAGAGAAAATTCAAGAGTTGGTCCAAAGGACCTTTGACCGCGGAAAAGAGATTGTTTCTTTATTAGGCAGTGGCAGCGCGTATTACGCGCCTTCAGCGGCAATTGCCGCAATGGTAAAAATAATTGCCAAGGATGAGAAGCGTAATTTAGGCGCTTGCGCTTATTTAAACGGTGAATACGGATTAAGAGATATTTGTATCGGTGTGCCGGTGCGCTTGGGTAAAAATGGCATCGAAGAAATTGTAGAATTAGAGTTAAATCAGCAGGAAAAAGAACCTTTTCTTAAATCCGCGGCATTAATTAAAGAGCAGTATAAAAATTTAACCCTTTAGCGTCTATGGATTATGACTTAGTAATTATCGGCGCGGGCTGGGCAGGGTTTTACGCTGCGATCACTGCCAAAAAAGCTGGACTGAAAGTCGTTCTTATTGAAAAAGGGCAGATCGGCGGCACGTGCCTAAACCGTGGTTGTATTCCTACCAAATCCTTGATTCACCTTTCCCATTCACCTGCGCTGGACTTTACGCAAATTCAAACCCAAAAAGAAAAAGTGATCGCACTCCTTCAACAAGGGGTGCAATTTAACCTTAAGGGAATTGATTACCTGCAGGCTGAAGCGAAAATTATCTCTTCAACTTGTGTTAATACAGGCAGCCAGGAATTAAAAACCAAATCTATTCTTATTGCCAGTGGCTCAAGGCCAATTCAGGTGAAGGGCCTGGAATTTGACGGGAAAAAAATCCTCTCTAGTGATGAAGTTTTAAATTTAAAGGCACGGCCAGCTTCGCTTTTAATTGTCGGAGGAGGGGTAATTGGCTGTGAGTTTGCCAGCTTCTTCCACAATTTGGGGACTACGGTTACGCTTGCGGAAAAAATGCCGCAGTTATTGCCAAATGAGGATCGGGAAGTAGCGAAAAAATTAGAAACTTTATTTAAGAAAAAAGGGATCAAAGTAAATACAGGAGTTGACGCGACTACTCTCGACTTGGCTAATTGCGAATTGGTTTTAGTTTGTGTGGGTAGGCAGCCAAATACAGAGGGGCTAGGCCTGGAAAACGCGGGGGTAAAAGTTGAAAGAAGTAGAATTATTGTTGACGATTATCTAAAGACGAACATTCCCAATATTTACGCGGTGGGAGATTGTACCGGAAAAATTATGTTAGCGCATTATGCCGCGTATCAGGGGCAAATTGCCGCGCAAAATATCTCCCAGCCAGCTAACCTGAAAAAAGCGGATAATCAGATTGTGCCAAATTGCATTTTTACTGATCCGGAGATCGCCAGTGTCGGGATGAATGAAGAAGCAGCTAAAGCCAAAAGTATTGCAATAAAAATTCATAAGTTTGACTTTCTTGGTAGTGGCATGGCGCGTGTCCTGGAAGAAACTGACGGTTTTATTAAAATTATCTCTCAAAGCGAAAGTGGAGAAATCTTGGGCGCTTCGATCATCGGCCCACGCGCCACTGAATTAATCGCGGTTTTAACTCTCGCAATTACTAACCATCTTAAGGTTAATCAGGTCAAAGATACTATTTTTGCCCACCCCACAATTTCCGAAGCCATACACGAAGCACTGAATTAAAATATGGAATTGAAAATATTCGATTTAAGGCTGATTGAATTTGAGAAGGCCTGGAAATTCCAGAAAGAAATTTTTCAGCAGGTGCAATCAGGCAGTTTAGATTTCGCGCTGATCCTTTGCCAGCATTATCCGGTGATCACACTAGGAAGAAACGCTAAAAACGAAAATCTTTTAGTTTCTCTTGAAGAATTAAAAAATAAAGGGATAGAGAGATTCGAAATCGAGCGCGGTGGAGATATTACTTATCACGGCCCAGGCCAGCTGACAATTTATCCTATATTTAATCTGGCAAACTTAAAAAAAGATATTCATTGGTTTTTACGGGAGTTAGAGCAGGTAGTGATAGAATTTTTAGCTGATTTTGGCCTTTCTAGCCAAAGGAAACCAGGCTTTACCGGAGTTTGGATAGGGGAGCGCAAGATTGCTTCTATTGGTGTTGCAATTAGGCATTGGATCACTTTTCACGGGGTAAGTATTAATATTAAAACAGCTGATCTGGAGAACTTTAAGCTTATCCGTCCTTGTGGAATGGATATAGAGATGGTGGCATTAGAGCAATTAATCGGTAGGGAGATAGAAATCGAGAAGATTAAAAATAATCTGGTCCATAAATTTGCATTTCTATGCAAGGAGGTGTGCCATGGTCAAAGTAGTCTTGCCGGAATTAGGTGAAGGAATTACAAAAGCCACAGTTTCCTACTGGTATTTTCAGGAGAATGAGAAGGTAAATGAAAAGGATGATCTGGTGGAGCTTACCACTGACAAGGCTACTTTTAATTTACCTAGCCCCTCCACAGGCACAGTTTCCCAAATTCTGCTTCACGAAGGCGATACCGCCAATGTTGGAGAAGTTTTAGCTATTATTGAAGAAGGATAAAAATTTTCTTGCTATAAGCACTTCAGCATGTTATATTTTACCTAATCATTGCCACGGGATAAACCAAAGAGGTTTTATGCCCAGGAAACTTTCCAAGTTTTTGTTTTTAATTCTTTTCTTTTGCTCAATCCCTGCCTTTGCCGAAAACCAGGTTAGAAATCCGGATATGGAAGCTGGTCAGCCCATAGGCTGGAGTGGTTCTGCCTCAACTACCTCAAACAAAACTCTCTATACCTCGGATTCTTACCACTCTGGCACAAGAGCCTTAAAAATCATCAATACTGTCTTAGGTATCTCCAATTGGAAAGGTAACTTAGTAAGCTTTAAAGCCGGCGCCTATCCAAAGAAAATCTATTACTCTGCCTGGGTAAAAGGCGAAAATATCTCAAGTGGTTCTTTAGTCTATTTATATCTGGTTGTAACTTTTACGGATAACCGCACCCAGATTATTAATGATCTGGTATTTCCCACTGGTACCTACAATTGGACACAGCTGCAGCTAAATAGGACCTTTTCTAAGGCAGTAAAATCCTTCCGGCCATATCTTTACTTTTCCGGTGGCACAGGCACAGCTTGGTTCGATGACTTAACTGTCGGCACTACTGCCACCAATAACTTTGCTCAGAATCCGGATATGGAGCAGAGTAAGCCAAATAACTGGACTTCTTATATTCAGGCTCCTAATCAGGCTGTTTACGCAGCGGATAGCTTTCATTCTGGCTCGCGTTCCTTAAAAATCATAAATCTCTTATCCCGAGCTTCCTACTGGAAGGCAGATCCTATCTATTTTAGCAAACCTTATCCGAAACAATTTACTGCTTCTAGCTGGGCTAAGGGTTTGAATATTTCTTCTGGCTCAATAGTCTCGATGTACTTTAAGGTTATTTTCGAAAACAATAGCACCCAGGCTTTTTATGCTGATAATAAATTCTCTTCCGGAACCTACGATTGGACGCAAAAACAGACCACGAAAACCTTTACCAGGGGAATTAGATTTATTCAACCCTATCTCTATTTTTCCGCGGGTAAGGGAGTGGTTTGGTTTGACGGCTTATCATTATCTACAACAGTAAATTCTGCTCCTCAGATTACAAATATCGCTCCAGCTGATAACTCGGATATCCTCTTAGGTGCCAAAGTTAACATTACAGCCACTGCCTCAGATGCTGATAATGATCCCTTGGAATATCAATTCTCGATTACCGGCACGATTAAGCAGGCTTGGTCCAGCGCTAACACCTATGCCTGGCAAACTACGGAAGCTGATTTAGGGCTCTCCAGCGTTACTTGTGATGTAAGAGACAACAAAGGAGGCACTGCTTCCAAAACTATCAGCTTACGCGTAATTAACCCGACAGTCGAAGAGATCTTACAAAAGGTCGCGGATAACTACGCCAAAATCTATGATTTAAAAGCTGACATGACCTTAACTTCAACTTTAAATGGAGAGCCTTTTGGGCAAACTGGGTACTGCCGGTATTTCTTTAAGGCACCGAATAAGGAAAATACGGAAACCTTCTCTGATGCAACAAGGGCAACAAAAACTGAAGCTGTAATTACAGATAGCTCTAATATGCATCTAATTGATCATCTTAAGAAAACCACCCAATCTATAGATCTTTTAACCGAGGTAGGAATTAGCTCGGATCAATTTAACCAGATGGACTTATACTATAATCAAAGTAACTTCTTAAATAATCACACAATCACAAAAAACCCTGAAACATCGGATTTAGGTAATTTTATCATCGCTTTAGAGGCGGTTCCTAAAACAGAAAATGAAATTTATACGAAATTAGGGTTGTATATTGATTATAATAAGGGGCTATTGAGCAAAATAGTGTATTACAAAAATGACGAGTTACCTCAAATCCTGGAAGCCCAAGAAACTAAACAAATACCCAACGGAGCTTGGGTAGTATCAGTATTGAAAAAAACACCCAATTTAAAAGCCGGCAACCTTATTATTACTTTAACTTACACTGATCTTCAAATAAATAGCGGATTAAGTGATTCAATTTTTGATCCTACTAAACAATATTAAAAAGGAGATATATGGAAAATAATGAATTGACGAGGAAGAGATATAAGCGCGCTCTTCTCTTAGTCATATTAACGACTCTGCTCGGATTTTCATTTATTATGTTTGATCCTGCAGTATATAGGAATCCTTTTAAGCCCTTCTTAATACTTGGGTATGTTACCACCTTACCGATAGGCGTCTTAGTTGCCTATCTCTTATTGTTAATCGCTCGCCTACTCTTCAGATCTTTTCTAAAAGAAAAGCTTACTTACATAATCATTCTAATTATATTAATGATACTTGGTTATGGAGCTGGTTTTTTGGCATTTGAGTATACTTTTAGGGCCATGTCAAGAACCTTGTGATATATAACACGGGAAATGAATTAGTAGTAAACAAATTATGAAAAGAAAATATAAATTTATTACACGGTTAATTTTATTAGTTCTATTATTCTGTTGTATATTT
Source organism: Candidatus Omnitrophota bacterium (assembly GCA_028717765.1). Next base: position 8,547 of record JAQUNE010000027.1, read on the forward strand.
TCTTGTGCTTTCGCATCTGTATTAACGAATTGGAACGATTCTAAAGCCTACAAACCAAAGCCTATTCTTTTCTTGCATGGTTTTAATAGCTCTCCAGGAGTATGGAGTTCGGCAATTTCGGGATTATCTCAATGGTTTACAAAATACCAAGCAATAGGAACTTATTTAGAGATTATTGATTTTCAGGATCGTTGGGGTTCTATTGATACCTATGCTAACGGTGATCCTGGTTGGGCGGATAGGCTAAATATTCGAGTGCAAAATCTATTAAGCGCTAATCAATATGGTTCTTATACTAATAAGCTAAATCTAGTCGCTTGGTCAATGGGTGGCTTAGCAGCAAGGGAATTTTTAACCGCCTCCAAATATCCTTCTGGATATATAGATAAGATGATTTTAATCGGCGTGCCGAACTTAGGTTCACCTTTAGCTACTTATGTAAACAACTTAGCCACGAATTATAGAGTTGGTTCAAATGTAGGCTTGCCTATTTCAACTGTATTTTCTAGTTATAGAAATTCTGTTGATTCAATAGCACAAAATTTATTTATACAAAATTTGGAAAGTTTACCTGCAACCATAGAAATGGCGCCTGGCAGCAAATTTCTTAATACCCTAAATAGTCGACTTCAGCCTTCAACGGTGAAATATTATGGAATAGAAGGGATTATAGGGAGCATGGGGAATTCTTTATTATTTCACGATTTTTATGGAGGCGATGAGGTGGTGAGTAAAGATAGCCAAGTAGGAAAGGGGTATGTTTCTTTTCAAGTAGGTCCACGGATTATTCTAGCATCGCATCTTGATGAGCCCGCAGTTTCTGCCGCTGGCGATAATCCTCTTCTTAAATTCCTTGATTTTGACCCACCCCAATTCGCAATTACTTCTCCTAGCCCTAGCGGCACCACTGAAATTTACGAGGCTTCCGTGTATATCCAAGGAGAAGTTTATAGGGAATATCTTCCTGCGGATAGCCAGTTACATCTTCGAGTTATTAAACAAGAAGACGGAAGTAATATTTTAGATGAATATCGTCAGAATTCCATAAAACCATCCAGCCTTTGGATTCCCAACAACCCTGATTCTCCAGTAGCTGAATTTAATGAATTAATCAATTTTCCTGGCCCAGGCACTTACAAAATTTCCTCTTCAGTCAAGAATCCTGCTGGAGCAGAATCCGACATTAAAGATGTCTTCGTCAAAGTTACTATTACTAATAACGCCTATATTATTGTACATTGCCATAATCCTGAAGGCTATGAGATAAATAGTATTCAAGGTGTAATGTCTTCTACCTGTCGCTCCGTTATTTATGATGGTAATATAAGTCTTGGTTTGGGAGCTTATAATAATCAGACTCATAATCAACCTATATTAGTTTCGAAAGGTTCGCATCTAATTAAGGCTGTTTTTAACGGCATAACTAAAGAAGAAACAATAGATCTTAAGCCCAATGAAACAAAGACGATTGTGTTTACTTTTGAGCGTACAGATTTTGATATTAGTTCTTTATTCTCAATCAATAAATCTGTAGAAATTAATGACCCTGGAATAGCATACTTATATGCCCCGACAATAGGATCTTTTTATTATGGTTTGTACTCAGAAGCCCAGGTTCCTCCAGGATATTCGTCACGAGTAGCTTATGTGCAGACATTTGGTGACACGCATCCAGCAGTATATCCTGTTCCAGCTTCTTTAACTGGCAATCTCTCGGTATCTGGTAATATAAACTCGTATTCAGCAAGTGCCCGTTTGAACGCACGATGGGATATTACTATGGATTCTTTAAGGGGGTATGGCGTTGAAGTAGGCTTAGCGGTATTAGGCAATAGCTCTGTTAATGTTCCAGTAGAAACTGCTTTTTATAATTGGTTTATTCAGCTTAAAGAGATTCCAACGCAGCGGGGCTTCGACACCGTTTACTTAGGAACCAGTACGAATATGCGGGCAGCAACTATAATGCCACGCGCCATCTACTTAAATGAAGGAAATAGATATTATTTTATGGCGGTCTCTAGCAGCCAAATAAATTATACCCAGTTGAATATGGAATCTCTTAGTTCGAAATTTCATTACCAATGGTATATTGAGAATCAACCAATACCTCTTAATTCTAATACTTGGAGTTTTTCTTATGATTTTCCAGCTATTACCATGTTAGAGGAAGGTAGTCTTTATAAAATGTCTTCCGTTCCATATGACCTCACCGGGACGGGGATATAATGATATTTATCCCCAAATTCAGTAATAAAATTAATTACAATCTAAATCATAAAACTATCGCCTTAATTATTTTGGCTTTATTGCCAATTTATTGTTTTTATTTGATGATATTTGCTTTTTCCGCGAATATCCCTTATTGGGATGACTACGATTCCATCCTAAATTTTACCAATAACTTCCTCGAATCGAATCCGCAAAATAAAGCAACGCTTATTTTTTCGCAGCATAATGAACATAGGATTGTTTTTAGCCGTGTAGTTACATTATTTTTTTACTATTTGACCGGAAAAATTAATTTTAGGCTTTTGGCATTGGTCGGAAATCTCAGCCTAATTGGTTTAGCGGTAATTTTATTCAAATCCGTTGAATTTACGAAAGAAAAACTTAGCTACTTTATTCCGATCTTATTTTTTATATTTCAGCCGCAGTACTGGGGTGACATTTATTTCGCTACCTCGGCATTATCCAATTTACCTGTTTTATTTTTCTCAGTTGCCTCATTATATGCCTTAAAAAAAGGATCCATACAATATTTTGTCCTTTCATTATTCTTAGCGATACTTTCAACCTTCACTAATGGTAATGGGATGTTAGTTTTTCTTGCGGCACTTCCATGTTTAGTTTTTGATAAAAAATACAGAAAATCTATTCTTTGGGCGCTAGCCGGGATAGGCTGTACCTTAATTTATTTCTATGGATATTTAAAACCCGTGTCTCATCCTAGTATATATAATGCAATTTTCGTACATCCTCTTGCGACTATAGGATATTATTTTAATTTCTTAGGGTCATGTTTTTCTGTTTTTGGAATGGTGCGTTTCTTGCCATTTCTGGTAGGAATACTCTTTACTCTATATTTTGTTTATCTAGTCAAAATCAAGTTTTACAAAAAGAATTTTGTTATATTTTCATTTTTTACCTTTCTTTTTATTACTGCGATCGTTACCGCATTATGCCGATCTGGTTTTGAATTATTACCTTCAAGATACAAAATTATCTCTATCTTAATTCTCGCCTTATCTTATTTGTCATTTACGCAGATTTTTGCTGAAACTAAAATTCGAAGCCTTTTATCGATTATATTAATATTTTCGATTCTGTTTAACTTAGTCTCATACCTTCGTAATTACAATTATGTAATTCTGCAAAAGAAGTATTTAGAAGAAGGAGCTTCTCTTTGGGAGAAGGATAATGTTGGTCTAGCCTATCCTGATGCAAATCGTGCAAATTCAATTATTAACGCTGCCAGCATAAAGAAAACATATTTCCTTCCGCAATAATTATTGACAACCCCTAGCTTTACTAGTATATATATAACTATCGTAGATATGCCAAAACTGGTGGTGGAAATGGAAAAGGCAAAAGACAAAGAAATCATGACAGCTAAGGAAGTGGCCGAATACCTTAATATTCATCCACTCACAGTCCATAAGTACGCCCGCGAAGGCAAGATCCCCGCCTTTAAGATCGGCACGGACTGGAGATTCCACAAGAAGTATATTGAGAGATGGATTAAGGAAAAATTGGCGAGCAACCTTCAGGGAAAAGAACGCAGAAGGTCACTTCTCTAGACTTAAGCTTAGCCCAATGAATTCATTCGCATTCTTGAAGTTTCCAATTAATTTAGGACGGCCAAAAGGTTTGTTAGCACGCCTTTTTCGAAAAAAAGAGCCTTTTAAGGTGGATTTGATTGAAAATATTCGTTCAGCTCAAGGCAAAACAATTAAACTAAGCCTTTTAACCGCGCAGCCTGGTTTGGATAAACAAGCAGATGATTTTCTCTTTAATAAAGTTATTACATCCGCGCAGGTTGCACAAAAATCAGGTGCTAGAATGTTAGGTGTAGAAAGATGCGCTCTTGATTTCGAAGATAAAATATTCACCATTAATAAGAAGATCAGCCTGCCATTATCTGACGGCAACCTTTTTACTGCCTGGTCAGCTTATGAGGCAGTTTATCGAGCGGCTAAAACCAGGGGGATAGATCTAAAAAGATTGAATCTGGCTATCTTAGGGGCTACAGCTTCGCTGGGAAAGATTTGCGCGAAAAAGTTTTCTGGAAGTGTTTCAAACACCATAATTTGTGATAGTAGCCCGGAAGAATTAAAAAAACTAAAAGATGAAATACTCATTCTTAACCCTTGTGTAGTAACTATTGAAACACATGTAAATCAGGCGGTAAAAGATGCGGATGTGATAGTTGTGGTAAAAGAGGAACAAGGGGTTTTCCTTAATTTCGAGGAGTTGAAGCCAAATTGTATTATTTGCGATATTTCTGTATCAAAAAATACGCTAAAGTCGCAAAATTCGCGTGCAGATTTAGTGATGATCAACGCTG